>NZ_DIJR01000028.1:0-179198 GCF_002421245.1 Sphingobacterium sp. UBA5639 | reverse complement strand
ATAGGTGGTTTAAGGAGAGACTATACTAATCTCTTGCGGTGCTTGTTGCCCATCTCCTACAAGTACGGTGATCTGCTTTAATCCCGGGCTTTTCCCTACGCCTGCGAGAGAAAAATTGGCTTGTACTGGCGTGCCTTTTTGAGGATAAACTTCCTCAAAATCATTTTTTTCTTTTATCCCCAGGTAAATAAGGTCTATCGTATTTAGCTTATGGTACGCTTCAGTTGTTGAGGTATTGGCTAAATTGATCATCTTTCCAAGATGTTTCTGGGAAATTTGTTTTAGGACACCGTAGTCCGATCCATTGGACGAAGTAATGCAATAAACTGGATTGTCAAGGTTGATTTTACTTTGACCAAATGTAGAAAGGCCATCGCTAAACAGCAGGTAATTGTTGGCCTGTATTACACCGGTTTTTATTTGACTATAGTCTGTGCCGCCATCGTAGTCAATTCCTTTGATGTAGTTTTTGAGATCATTCCAATTACCTTGTCGTACCTGAAACGTATGACCTTTTACAAAGCGGATATCCAATAAGCCGAGATCGACAGTCATATTGGGGTTTTCTTTAAAAAAGAGATCTAATAGGGCGAGTTCCTTTTCTATATCTCTATTTTTACTGCTGAGCGAGCGGTCCCATATAATTCCAATACTGTGCCCCCATTTTTTTTGAGTAGATTTTGTCGCGTTTGCCGTTACATTGGCAAGAAAGTAGAAGCTTTTATCCCCATTTTCCTGAAATAGGCCAGATGCTTCCTTGTTGCCTGTCGGCAGTTGAAGAACTAAATTTCGCTGGGATTTAAACTGTTGTTTATGTAAAGAAGCTGTGTAATTGCTGTTATGCTGTGAGAAAGCCAAAGAACCGTCTGGTTTCTCGGTGAAATCTGGCTTATCGGTATTTTGAAAGACATGAATATCCAATGCGAAGTTTTCAATGGGGGAACTATAGTTTAAGGGTAGATGGTAGTACCGAGCCTGATCCGATGTTGTGGTCAGATTTTCTGAATAGCTAATCTGAACGGTACGCTTCCCATTCGCTGGTAAAGGGTAAATTCGAGTTCGGAAATTATTTCCTTCGACTTTTTCCAATAAACCCGGATCAATGCGGCGTGTTTCTATACTTTCAAATACTTCGGTTCCTTTATTCTTATCGACTGGAACTGCTTGTCGTAATTTGCCGTTGATATCTAAGGCGTAGCCGCTCACGGAGACACCTTCGGGCATAGGGAATGTCAGTTCGCCCTCGAGATCGCGGTTGGTCTTGTTATCAAAGACCATTGTCATCGTCGTTTTGGCTATATTTCCGAATATGACGACAGCTATTTTTAGGTCTGCCAATATCACCTTGTTTTGCTGGCCATCGCCATCTTTAATTTTTAAGCTTGGTATTTCGCGTGTAGTTCTGATCTGAGATTTCGTATCCACATTAGAAAATACCAAAATTATGCAAAGGGCAACTATGATCTTTTTCATCTTTCTATTTTTAGTAGGTGAGGGCAGAGAATATACTGTTAATTCGCTGCACAATTAGCTATTTATTCTTGTAGTGATGCCGGGAAATTCAAAATTCCATAATCGAGGATAATTAATTTTTATACCGTGTTTTTTACGGTTGATGCAGTTTATTTAAACTTATGTTAATCATTGGCTAATATTTGGCTTTTATGTTTGCAATACCGTTGGGTTGCCCACTGCGCATGGATTGTGTAGACAAAACCTGCTGTGTTATAGCCTAAGCAAGACGATAAGGATGAAATTTAACTAGTTGAACGTGTCCGGAATATGGATAACAGTAAGCATTATTTGAAAAATTTAGACAGATGAAAAAAATATACAGTGTATTGGCGTTGGCCCTATTATGTGCTTCATGTAGTAAAGATGACGTATCGCAGATTACTGATCCGATTGAACTGACCTATCCCGAAAAGGCCATAGCAACAGATCCCAAAGTATTGATTGATGTTAATGGAGTAAAAGTGTATAATGGGGGTTATGGATCATCGATGGCTCAAGATCCTATTGATAAATCTATATTTTATCTTTTAACGGATAGGGGACCAAATATTGATGGGACGGAAAATGATAGTAAACTATTTGCTTCGCCAACATTTACACCGCAGATCGGTAAATTCAGATTAAAAGACAATACGCTAACATTGGAATCTGTTATCGAATTGAAAAATAAAGATGGTGTGAAATTGAATGGTCTACCAAATCCAGAAGGGAAAGGTGGTTCTGGGGAAAAAGCATTGGGGGTTGATGGTAAAGATCTAGGGAAAAGTGAGGATGGAATCGATTCAGAGGGACTAGCGAGAGCGGCGGATGGTTCTTGGTGGGTCAGTGACGAATACGGACCACATATCGTTCATTTTGACGCTTCGGGAAAGGAAATAGAGCGGATCAATCCGTGGTCTACGGGTAAAAAGTTGCCTTTGGTATTTGCCAAACGTCGTCCTAATCGTGGAATGGAAGGATTGACGCTTACACCAGATGGTAAAACACTGGTCGGAATTATGCAATTTCCACTTTATAATCCATCTAAAGATGCGATTAAAAATTCATTGGCAATCCGTATTGTTACGCTGGATATTGCGAGCGGCGTCACGAAACAATATGTCTATATGATGGAGCGTACCGATTTGCAGGCAGTAAGTGAAATCGCTGCCGTGAGCAATTCAACATTTATTGTATTGGAACGTGACGGGGAATACGCGACAGAAACAACTCGTTCTACTGTATTTAAGAAGATTTATAAAATAGATCTTTCTGGCGCAACAGATATCTCAGATGCGAATAATACGGCAACGGGGAAATTATTTGATGGTAAAACTGTGGAGGAACTCAAAGACGCGGCTACATTGGCAAAATATAATATTAAACCAGTCAATAAGACATTGGTCGCCGATTTAATGACGGATATCAAGGAATTGTATCCGCATGATAAAGCTGAGGGCCTGGCTGTCATTAATCCATCTCTGATCGCGGTATGTAATGATGATGATTTTGGGGTAACGGGAAAAGGTTTTTATGCGACGAAAATATTACCTTGTATAAAGACCGTAGACAAAAACAGTATTTATTTTGTTAAACTTAAGGATCCATTGAAATAGTGGCTAACTATTAATTATAAAAAGGTCCGTTGAATTCTCAACGGACCTTTTTATGTTTTGTGCTGTCCAAGCTTTTATCCTTGTTACGAAGTCTAAACGTAGCTTAGCATATCACTGGTATGATCTCTCTATTGAGAACTTCCTTCTTTTAAGCATTTATTGTTGCCAGGAAGTCCTTGCTTTCAAGCTCTGAATACCCCATTAAGTATTCGTCTACTTTTCGAGCACATTCGCGTCCTTCAGAGATGGCCCAAACAACAAGCGACTGGCCTTTACGGCAATCTCCAGCAGTGAAGATATTATCAATTGTCGTTTGGTAGTCTTTATCATTTGCAAGGATATTTCCTTTTTCATCGACACGTACACCCAATTGTTCTAGGAGCGTATGTTCAGTGTGTTGATAACCAATAGCCAATAAGACGAGGTCTGCTGGTATTTCACGGATCTCGGATTCTCCTAAGCGGGTTCTTTTTCCAAATTCATCAACTTCGTATTGAACCTCTTTGATTTTTATAGCTTTGATATGGCCATCTTCATCTTTAACAAATTCTTGCGTTTCTGTAGCCCAAAGTCTTTCACAGCCTTCTTCCTGAGAAGAGGAGGTTCCGAATGTGAGCTTGTCCATTGGCCAAGGATTGTTCTTTAGACGTTGTTTAGAAGGTGTAGGTTTGCGGGCAATCTGTGTGATACTTTTTGCACGATGACGATTGGATGTACCAATACAGTCTGATCCGGTATCACCATCACCGATGACAACAACATGTTTGTCTGTTGCCAGGATGCGGTCTTGTTCGATAGCAATTCCACTTACTTCTTTATTTTGCTGGGTCAGAAAGTCCATAGCAAAATGTATGCCTTTAGCTTCATGCCCTGGTAATTGCATGTGCCATGGAACGGTAGAGCCTGTTGCCAATATAACAGCATCATAAGCTTTTAATTCATAAAAGCTGATGTCTTTGCCAACTTCTGTATTCACCTTGAATTCTATTCCCGATTCTTTCAGGAGATTGACACGGCGATCGATTACCGATTTTTCTAATTTAAAATCCGGAATACCGTAGCGGAGTAATCCTCCAACCTGATCATCACGTTCGAAAACAACAACATCGTGTCCTGCTTTATTGAGCTGAGCAGCAGCCGCTAGTCCGGCTGGACCGGAGCCCACGACGGCGACGCGTTTGCCTGTTTTTAAATAACTTTTATGTGCTTTGACATAACCCTTTTTAAAAGCAATCTCGATAATATGTTTTTCGATCTCCTCGATAGTGATCGGAGTACTATGTATACCAAGTACACAGGCTGATTCGCATGGTGCCGGACATATTCTACCTGTAAATTCAGGGAAGTTATTGGTGGAGGACAAAATCTGATAGGCCTCTTCCCATTTTCCATCGTATACGGCATCGTTAAATTCAGGGATGACATTGCCCAGTGGACAGCCTGAATGACAAAATGGAATACCGCAGTCCATGCAGCGCGCGGCCTGCTTATTGAGCTCGTTCTCAGAATACCCTTTATTGAATTCTTTATAGTGCTGTACGCGACCTTCAACAGCTTCTTTTGTTGGAAGCACGCGCTCAAATTCTTTAAAACCTGTAATTTTTCCCATGATCTGTGCTTCCTATATTATGCTTCAACTAATTTTTGACGAATGACATTTTTGTATTCTCTCGGGAATACCTTAATGAATTTATTTTTTTCTCTTGACCAATTTTGTAGTATGAAATCTGCTCTACGGCTATTGGTGAGCAAGATATGACGTTTCAGTAAGGCGATAATTGCGGTTTCGTCTTCACTTTCCAATGGATCCAGATCGACCATTTCCTGATTACAGTTTTCGCGGAAATCTTCATTAATGTCGTAGATCCACGCAATACCACCGCTCATTCCGGCAGCAAAGTTACGACCTGTAGCACCCAAGATCAGCGCACGCCCCCCTGTCATGTACTCACAGCCATGGTCACCAACACCTTCAACTACAGCTGTTGCACCAGAGTTACGTACGGCGAAGCGTTCACCGGCCTGTCCGTTGACGAATAGATGCCCAGATGTTGCTCCAAATAGTGCAACGTTGCCAATAATGATATTATCTTCCGGTACTAGAGCACTTTCTGCAACTGGATAGATGGCTAACTGAGCTCCTGATAGTCCTTTTCCAACATAGTCATTGGCTTCACCTTGTAATTCAAATGAAAGACCTTTCGTTGAAAATGCACCAAAACTCTGTCCGGCAGAACCTTCAAATTTGAAATTGATGGTATTGTCTGGAAGACCTTCTGAACCATAAAGTTTTGAAATTTCATTGGACAGCATGGTTCCGATGGTACGGTCTGTGTTTTTTACTTTAAATGTGCCAAATACAGGCGTTTTGCTTTCTAAAGCCAACTTGGATTGTTTTAATAAGCCCCAATCCAAAATCATGGCCATACCGTGATCCTGCTCTTCGGTATTGTATAACGATTGTCCAGGCTCGTTGCGTTCCACATGTAGAATGTCTGTGAAATCAATTTTCTTAGCTTTCCAATGGTCTATATTTTCCCGTTTCTTTAAGAACTGAGCCCGCCCGACCATCTCGTTGATGGTGCGGAAGCCAAGATAAGCCATCGTTTCACGGACTTCCTCTGCTAGGAAGGTAAATAAGTTGACAATATCTTCTGGTTTTCCAGAGAATAATTTACGCAGTTCTGGATCTTGCGTTGCAACACCCACAGGGCATGTATTCAAGTGGCATTTACGCATCATGATACAGCCACCGGCAACCAATGCTGCTGTAGATACGCCCCATTCCTCAGCGCCCAATAGTGTGGCGATGATGATGTCACGACCTGTTTTTACCTGACCGTCCGCCTGCAACACAACGCGACTGCGCAATTTGTTTTTAACAAGTGTCTGATGCGCTTCTGCAAGCCCTAATTCCCAAGGCAATCCAGCGTGTTTGATTGAACTGATCGGGGATGCACCTGTACCACCATCAAAACCTGCGATAAGAATCACGTCGGCATGGGCCTTCGCCACTCCGGCAGCAATGGTACCAACACCCGCTTTAGAGACCAACTTTACGTTGATTCTTGCTTGACGGTTAGCATTCTTTAGGTCAAAGATCAGCTGCGCTAAATCTTCGATGGAGTAAATATCGTGATGGGGTGGTGGTGAAATTAGACCGACACCCGGTGTAGAGTGTCTGGTTTTTGCAATCCAGGCATCCACTTTGGCGCCGGGTAATTGACCTCCTTCTCCCGGTTTGGCACCTTGCGCCATTTTGATTTGTAGTTCGTCTGCTTGTGTCAGATAGTTGGAAGTAACACCAAAACGAGCCGAGGCAACCTGTTTTATTGCCGAGCGCATAGAATCTCCATTTGGAAGCGGTTGATAACGCAATTCATCTTCGCCGCCTTCACCGGTGTTCGATTTTGCGCCGATGCGGTTCATGGCGATGGCAAGGGTGCTATGCGCTTCGTGGGAAATTGATCCAAAAGACATCGCACCGGTTGCGAAACGTTTTAGAATTTCACTAGCAGGTTCTACTTGCTCCAATGGAATAGAATTGCGATGTTTTGCAAAGTCCAACAATCCGCGAAGGGTAAACATGTGTTCTTTTTGCTCATTGATTTTCTGCGCGTATTTTTTATAGGTCGCATAATCTCCAGTGCGACAGGCTTGTTGCAATAGGTGAATCGTGTCTGGATTCCAAAGGTGGCCTTCACCACGACGCTTCCATTGATAAATACCGCCTTCTGGCAATAGATTTTGTGGAGTACGGCTTTTTTCAAATCCGCGCCAATGTTTTGAAAGAGCTTCTTTAGCCAGATCATCCAAAGTCATACCGCCGATACGTGAGACAGCTCCGCAAAAGAATTTATCGACAACAGACTTGTCAATACCAAGTACCTCAAAGATCTGTGCACCGTGGTAGGATTGCAATGTGGAGATCCCCATTTTGGAGAAAATTTTCAACAAACCATTGTTAACGGCTTTGACGTAATTTTTGGATAGTTCAGGCCAAGTCAGTTCGGTATCCAAGGTGTTTTGTTCCTTCATGGTACGGATACTTGCCAAGGCCATATAAGGATTGATCGCTGTGGCACCGAATGCCAATAGGCAGGCAAAATGGTGTACTTCCCAAGCATCACCGGCTTCGACCACTAGGCCTACAGCACCACGATTACCTGTTTTGATCAAGTGGTGATGGACTGCCGAAACAGCAAGTAATGAAGGTATAGCTGCATGTTTGGAGTCAATCGCACGATCCGAAAGAATGAGTACTTCAAAACCATCACGTACAGCATCATCCGCATAGCGGCACAAGCGTTCCAGACCGGCTTCCAATGATCCAGGTTTACCATCTGAGCGGAAGTAAGACTGGATGGTTTTTGCTTGGAACAATCCTGTATCGATCGAACGCAATTTCTCCAGTTCTTTGGAGGTCAGGATCGGATGCGGTAAGGTTACACAGTGACAGAATTTCTTGTCTTCGATTAGGATATTGCCTGCGTTACCGATAAATGTTGCTAAACTCATGACCAAGCGTTCGCGAATCGGATCGATCGGTGGGTTGGTTACTTGGGCAAAAAATTGCTTAAAATAACTTGAAATATGTTGTGGTTGATCGGAAAGAATGGCTAGCGGAACATCGGACCCCATGGAGCCTGTTGGTTCGTATCCTGTCAATGCCATTGGGGTCAGGATGGTTTCTAGATCCTCGCGGGAGAAACCAAATGTCTTTTGATATTTGAAAACAGAATCTTTGGAAAGATAGGTGTAGGTTACACGAGGTTCTTCCAGTTCTTCTAGCTTAATTTTATAGTTGTCCAACCAATCACTATAAGGCTGTTGGTTGATCAATTGATCTTTTACTTCGTTATCGGTGAGGATACGGCCTTGTTCCATGTCGACAAGGAAAATCTTGCCTGCTTGTTGACGGCCTTTTTTGATGATGGTAGACTCCTCGATCGGAAGTGCCCCTGCTTCAGAAGCAACAACGACGCGGTCGTCTGAGGTTACGGCATAACGTAGCGGGCGTAAGCCGTTGCGGTCTAATGTAGCACCAATATGCTTGCCATCGGTGAAGCAGAGTGCTGCAGGACCATCCCAAGGCTCCATCAAGGTTGCGTGATATTCGTAGAAAGCACGTTTTAAAGGATCCATTTGCGTATTGCCATCCCAAGCCTCAGGGACCAACATCAACATCACATGGGTGAGACTACGTCCGCTATGTAAAAGAAGTTCGGCTACATTGTCAAGGCAGGCAGAATCTGATTGACCACGGTCAACAATAGGAAGTAAGATTTCCATCTCTTCTTCCGTAAAATACGGCGATGATAAAGCGCGCATACCGGCGTAAAACCAATTCAGGTTACCTGTCAATGTATTGATCTCGCCATTGTGTGCCAGCATACGGAATGGCTGAGCGAGGGACCATGAAGGAAAAGTATTGGTGGAAAAGCGCGAGTGAACTAAGCCAAAAGCAGATACCACACGAGGATCGCGTAAATCAAGATAATAAGTTCCGACCTGGTATGTTGTTAATTGACCTTTGTAAATAATTGTTTTGCAAGAAAGCGATGCAAAGTAAAGGGGGAGAGGGTATTCTTGTTGTTGTTTAACTTTTTGAATGATCAGGCGACGTAGTACAAAAAGTTTGCGTTCAAATTCTTCAGTGTTTGAAACGCCGTCCGGTCTGCTAACAAAAAATTGGACTATTTCAGGTTCTGCACTGAGCGCTGTTGGTCCAATACCTTCACGATTGACTGGTACTGGACGGTAGCCAAGGAATTTCATACCCCTTTCTGCTGCCGCTTCCTCAATCAAATCCCGACATATTTTGTTCATGTCTTCTTCTTTTGGAAGAAAGACCATACCTGTGCCATAATAACCTGGCTCTTCCAATTGTATACCCAAGTTGATACATTCTTCCCATAAAAATTCATGGGGAAGCTGGATCATGATACCCGCTCCATCACCGCTTTCTGGGTCACAGCCACAAGCACCACGGTGCTCCATATTCTCCAACATGGTTAATGCATCTTTTACTTGTGCGTGTGATTTATTCCCTTTGATATGGGCGACAAAGCCTACCCCACAGGCGTCATGCTCAAAATTAGGGTCGTAGAGGCCCTCCGTTTTCGGTCTTTGTTGAATCATCTTTCCTTTTCAAATATTATACATTGCTAATATAGGAATAAAAAACGGAAATATTATAAATATTATAATGAAAATGTATTTAGTTTGATTTTATCATTTCTTTTGATATGTTTTATTGCCGATATTGTATTTGATATTCGCCGCAGTCAATTCAGTTTGATGCATCGCTGAATAATGCAACATTTGGCAATATTTTTTGTGGGATATGGAAAAATCATCCCAAGATTGCAAGAATATATATAAATTAGGCAAAGTATTGCATATCCTTTATGCTGTATCGACATGGCTTAACTAAAGAGTGAGATGAAAATAACTGAAATTGAAATTTATCGACTAAGCATTCCTATGGAACCTTTTGTTATCGCAACAGGGACGATGGATTATGCGCAAAATACTTTTATACGTATATATACAGATGCTAATATATATGGTGTGGGCGAATGTTCTGCCTTTCCGATGATCGTAGGAGAAACACAAGATACTTGTTTAGTTCTGGCACGGGATTTTGCAAAGATTTGGAAGGGGCGCGATCCTTTGGCTATAGAAGAGCGTTTGGCAGAATTGGACATATATATCGCCGGTAACAAGACGATCAAATCAGCTTTTGATATGGCCTTGCATGATCTGGCGGCCAAACATGCTGGTCTGCCACTTTATCAATTTCTAAAGGGAGCGAAGCGAGAGATTACGACAGATATCACCTTGGGAATTGCGTCTCCAGAAGAGATGGCGTTGAAAGCAAAACGTTTACAGAGCGAAGGTGCGGTCATGTTGAAAGTTAAGTTGGGAAAGGATCCAAAAACAGATATTGCGCGTATACGTGAAATACGTAAGGCTGTTGGATTCGAAATGCCTATTCGTGTTGATGCAAACCAAGGCTGGTCTTATGAGGAGGCATTAGAAGCATTACAGGGGTTGGAACCTTATAAGATACAATTTTGCGAGCAACCGATGCGTACATGGGACGACGAATATTTACCGCAATTGCGTGCAGAAACAATTGTTCCCGTGATGGCGGATGAATCCGTTTATTCTCACCATGACGCAGAGCGTCTCTGCAAAGCGGATGCTTGCGATTATATCAATATTAAATTTTCGAAATCAGGAGGCATACAGGAAGCCTTAAAAATTAACCATATTGCAGCGGAATACGGTATTACTTGTATGATCGGAGGGATGTTGGAATCTCGCTTGGCTTTAGCAGCTAAAGTACATTTCGCTTATGCAGCACCGAATGTCAAGTTTTTTGATCTGGACACCTGTATGGTTGGCCATCTGAAGGACCCTGTTATAGGTGGTATTCAATATGATGGATACAAAATACATATCTCAGACCAAATTGGAATCGGAGCAGATATGGAACAGACATTTTTAGATCAATGCGAGAAATGGATCATTTAAATTGAAGAAATATGAATAGTATGAACTGGGGAATAGGGACACAAGAGATTATTGTCCTGATTATTATCGTTATCTTTTTGATAGCGGCCTATTTGTTTTTCTCTAAGTTGTTGAAAAAGTAGGTTTTAATTGCCTTTTTTTGATTGAATTCCTTCGATGAACTTATTTTTCAGTTTTATAACTTATTTTTAAGTTGTAAAACTGAAAAATAAGTTATAGCTTTATGTTAGTATAAACAACGCATCAAATTATGGAAGAATTAACAAAAAAAGAAGAGGAAGTCATGCAGGTGATCTGGAAACTCAACGAGGTCTTTGTCAAAGATATTATTGAGTATCTGGATCCAAGCAGTTCAATTCCTTATAATACAATCTCCTCGATTGTAAGAATATTGGAAAAGAAAGGGTATGTAGGTTATAAGGCCTTCGGAAAAACTTACCAATATTATCCTTTGATTTCGAAGATGCAATACCGGAAATTATCATTCTCGAGAGTGCTCGATCATTATTTTGATGATTCGGTAGAGAATTTACTCTCTTTTATGGTAAAAGAAAAGAAGCTTTCGGCGGAGGATATTCAGAAAATAGAACAACTCATCAAAAAACAAGAAGATCATGAATAGCTTACTTTATTATTTATTTGAAGTTAACTGCAGTCTGGTAATCGGGGCAGTTCTTTATTTTCTGGTATTCAGACAGCTTTCATTTTTTCAATGGAACCGTTATTTTATCCTAGGTTTATGTTTGTTGAGTCTGCTTCTGCCATTTGGAACTGTACGTTTGGGTGAATTATTTCTTCCGTCGGCAAGTCCGGCTCTCGCTTTTGGACAATCCAATACACTAACTCATTCCATCGGAACTGCGAGTGGTCTCGTGTCAGAAGTAGAAATGGCCGATTCTTTCTGGCATTCTTTTTCGATCGGATATGGCATTGCTTATGGTTATCTGCTTGTATCTTTTGTATTGTTGTGCCGCTTTGCGTTTCGCTATATCCGCTTGTACCGTCGAATTGGACAGTTAAGTCAGTATAAATTTGACGGATTTACAATGGTTGCTCCTTTTGGACATTATGCGAATTGTTCTGTGCAGCATGTCATTGTTATGGAAGAGGATCAGCTCGATACGCCAGAAGGTAAATTGATTTTTGAGCATGAGCGTCAGCATATTGTTTTTAACCATTGCCGGGATAAATGGTTGATAGAAATTTTTCGTTGCCTTTATTGGCTAAATCCATTTGTTTATTGGTTGCGTAGACAGCTGTATTTGCTGCATGAATATCAGGTTGATGAGGTGTTGGCCAATCGATATGGTAATAGCGGCTATGCCCGTTTTCTACTGACTCAAACACAGCAGCCATGTCCCACTGGGTTGCAGAGTAGTTTATTTAAGAATAGACATGAGTTGGTGGAGCGGGTACAGGTTATGATGTCAAAACCTTCCTCCAAAAAGGCAAGATGGCAGTACGTATTGACCATTCCATTACTAGGTCTTTCACTGTTATTTTACTCTTTTATTAATCCACCGAAGAGCACTTGGTTTTCTACTTCTTTAAAAGAAGGAAGTAATCGGTCTAAAACGATCATTCTTGACCCCGGACATGGAGGAAAAGACACGGGTGGTATTTCATCTTTCGGATTGGAAGAAAAATCATTGACCTGGGAAACCTGTTTGCTTTTGAAACAGGAGCTGGAGCGCAAGGGGCACAAAGTCGTATTGTCAAGAGCGGCTGATGAATATAAATTACTCGGAGACCGATCGAACGTTGAAGGGGATTTATTGTTATCAATCCATTTCGACAATGTAAAGGGCAAACAATCTCTTCCTATACGAATATTATATCAGTCGGGGGTTAGTCATACGATGCTAGAAGAGCTTAACCGCAAATTTGCGTTTAGTTTGGGCCAAATGTTGCAACAGAATGGACTGGCTGCGGGTACTCCAGCGATAAATACAAAGCTTGCAATTTTACGCGGTGCTAAAATACCGGCGCTTCTCCTTGAGCTGGAGAACATCAATGCCATTGATAAAAACGTAAAACCTGAATTTATCCATAAACTAGCACAGGCTATAGACCAAAGCTTTGAAGACTAAGCGTTAATTTTCGTAGATATCATGAAGTTTAGGATACTTATAGGGTTATCCATGGCATTGCCATGTCTGTTATCGGCGCAAATAGTCCCCAAAACTAAACAGCAATTAATCGACAGCACGATGCTGCGAAATACTGGATCCGATTCAAGGAGGATAGATACAGTGCTTGTTGAGGGATCAGGGCCTCTCGAACAGCAACTTTTGGATCGGGTCCGTATTCGAACGGACAGCAATCCCGTTTTATTGAATGGAAATACGTTGGCTGTTTTAAATGCCATTCCGAGTATACAGGTAGACGAATTAGGCAATTTTTCTTTACAGGGAAAAACGGGCGTGTTGATTACCGTCAACGGCAAGCAGACCTATCTCAACGGAACCTCTTTGATCGCCTATTTAAAATCTATCCCGGCAAGCTCTTTAGAGAGCATTGATCTCATGACCATTCCACCAGCAAAATGGAGTGCGGAAGGGGCCGGTGGAGTAATTGATATTCGTATCAAAAAGGATGTCCTGAAAGGTCTAACAGGAAATGTTTTTTTAGGAGCATCAAAAGGAAGGCTTTGGAAATGTAATAATGGCGTGGGGCTGCAGTATGGAATGAAGAAATGGACCTTAAACTCCAGTTTTTCCGTTGCACGCTCTTCGAATTATTTTGATGTTGACCGTAGGCGTGAACTTGCGTATCGTGAAAATGTTCATTATGTGATCGGACAGCTGAATAAAGAGACGAATAGTACGCAGGAATTAAATGGTCGTTTGGGCATGAGTTATCGAATCGACAAGCAGTCGTCTATTGAATTGAACTGGAATTATCTTCGCAATAATTATGAGGAGATAGGCGTCTATCAAAATGATTTTTCAGCCGATGGAACATTTATAAGTGCAGCCTAGGAATACGATTCCTTTTACATTTGTTAAAAAAATGTGGTCTATACGTGTTTTAAATCTCTATTGGGACGAAAATAGATTATATTCAGTACCTTTGCGGTACTTATTATTTTATAAAAGTTAGAAAATATCATGAGTACTCAAAAAGGACCTATTTCTCAATTTATTGAGCATAATTACCGTCACTTTAACGCAGCTGCATTAGTAGACGCTGCAAAAGGTTACGAGGAGCATCTGTTGGATGGTGGAAAAATGTTGATCTCTTTGGGGGGTGCAATGTCTACTGCCGAATTGGGTGTTTCTTTAGCAGAAATGATCCGTCAAGATAAAGTACACTTTATTTCTTGTACTGGTGCCAATTTGGAAGAGGACGTGATGAACCTTGTCGCACACTCACACTACAAAAGAATTCCGAATTATAGAGATTTGACAGCTGAGCAAGAAAGAGAGCTATTGGATAATCACTATAATCGTGTTACAGATACTTGTATTCCAGAAGAGGAAGCTTTTCGTCGTCTGCAAAAACATCTCGAGGATGTTTGGCATGCTGCTGAAGCTAAAGGTGAGCGTTACTTACCACATGAGTTTCTTTATCAAGTTGTTAACTCGGGTGTGTTGGAACAATATTATGAGATCGACCCAAAAGATTCTTGGATTGTTGCAGCCGCTGAGAAAAATTTACCGATCGTATGTCCGGGATGGGAAGATTCAACGACAGGTAATATCTTCGCTTCCAATGTGATAAAAGGTAAATTGAAAGCAAGTACAGTAAAATCGGGTATCGAATACATGATTTACTTGACAGAGTGGTACCGTAACAACTCCGCAGGTAAAGGTGTTGGATTTTTCCAAATCGCAGGCGGTATTTCTGGTGACTTCCCAATCTGTGTAGTTCCGATGATGTATCAGGATCTTGAATGGGAAGAAGTACCTTTCTGGGCTTATTTCTGTCAGATTTCGGATTCAACTACTTCGTATGGTTCTTACTCTGGTGCTGTTCCAAACGAGAAAATCACTTGGGGCAAATTAGATATTGATACACCTAAATTTATCGTAGAATCTGACGCGACGATCGTTGCGCCATTAATTTTCTCCTATATCTTAGGTCATTAATCTTTTTGACATATAGAAAGGAGCGATTCTTCGCTCCTTTTTCTTTTCCCTTTTTCTTCTTTATCTTTACGGTCTAATATTTCTTTTCCCGATGAGCAATCTTACAACAGATAATCCCGTTGCACTTCAGACCTTAATGGATGAAACAATCTTTGGAAATGGTTTTGATTTTAAAGCCGATCTGTCTGTACATCCTTTACAGGAGGAGAACAGTACTCATGTGCAATATGCTGCCCCCTCATCATCGACAACGAAGGATACCTCGTATGTGGCAGTGGGGGTAGGTGCGGAGCAGGCCGCTATGGCTATTGAGTCCGGCAGGGTTGGCGATACTGTTGACAATCTGGAGGTATTGGGAGGTGAATTTATTTATCAAGGAAATAAGGATCAGGGCATACTATTTATATTGCGCTACGAGCAATATCCCTACTTTTCTCCCGCAGCATTGGACGCTTTTGAAAAAACAATTGGTGCCTTGAAATTGACTAAAGAGACCGTTGCGGTACTCAATTTGGCAAATCCCCATAATCCGAATGATTTTAAGCGCATTATGCAGTTTTTTCAACCGACTAAGATTATATTGTTGGGTGTGGAACCCGCGTCTTTGAAACTTCCATTTATTGAACATAATTCCTACATGAAAGGCCGTATTGCAACGGTTTTTAATACGTTCAGTTTTGAAGAGATGTTTGTCGATGTAAATAAAAAGAAGCTGTTCTGGAACGAATTTAAGACCTTTATTGTTTCCTGATTTTATCAGATACTTGTTCTGAATAAAAATTGGGGTTTAATGCTTATTTTTGGGGGCGTGAATTCATGGAAAGATAGTAACATACTACAACGTGAGGAGCACTGTCAACAAAGAGAAAGAACAAACAAAAAGCTAAATTTGAAGAAGATGCTAGAACTTGTATTTGCAACCAATAATGCCCATAAATTGGAGGAAGTCCAAGCGATCGTGGGAAGTGCTTTTATCATTAAGAGTTTAAATGATATTGACTGTAGCGATGATATTCCAGAGACAGGAGAGACCTTTGAGGAAAATGCCAAGCAGAAAACAGATTATTTGGTTAATAAATATGGACTTTACTGTTTTGGAGATGACTCAGGTTTGGAAATTGATGCATTAAATGGCGAACCGGGAGTTTATTCAGCACGTTATTCGGGATCAAGGGATATGGAAAAGAATATTGATCTTGTCCTACAAAAATTAGGCGATAACACCAATCGTACAGCGAGATTCAAAACAGTTATTTCATTATATTTGAATGAGCAGCAGCACTTTTTTGAAGGAAGTATCGAGGGGAAAATTATTGAAGAACGTAGAGGTATTGATGGCTTTGGTTATGATCCTATTTTTATTCCGAATGGCTATGATAGGACGTTTGCCGAAATGACAGCGGCAGAAAAAAATAGCATTAGCCATCGAGCGATTGCAGTTGGTAAACTTGCTACATATTTAAAAACGAAATAGGTTAATAACTACCTCATTTGAGTTATAAATAGAAATTTTCATTTCTCTGAGCTAAGGAATGAGTGCGTCTGATACGATCAGGAGATAGCCTTAAATTAAAAAAGCAGCGCAAAACAATTTGTTTTGCGCTGCTTTTTTGTGCGACTCAGTATTGACGGTTATTTAGCTTTTACTTTTGTTTGAATACTATCTTGAGCAGGTATTATCGCCGATTTATTGGTTGTTGAGTCAGACTTCGCAGCTGCTTTGTCGGTTGCGGTCTTTACATTTGTTTTTGTAGCGCTAACTTTATCCGTTGTTTCAGATGGCTTAGCTGTTTTGGTTACAGCGTTTGTTTTATTGTTTGCAGCACCCACCTCTTTTTCTTCCTCGAGCGTTTCGGTAGTACCAGCTTTCTTAGCGGCACCTTTTTGAGGAGTCGTTGTTTTATCGCCTTTTTTAATAGACTTCATTGTCCCGGATTCTTCACCTTCTGGTGCAGTCGGAACCGTAAATGACGCTTTTGAAAGATCCCTTTTTCGATTTAATAAATCATTTTTTGATTTAGGTCGATCTTCGGGACGCCAGGTGAAATTCGGAAGAAATTCTTTGTCGGCCGTGACTTCAGCAATGGGATAGACTT
Organism: Sphingobacterium sp. UBA5639; assembly: GCF_002421245.1. Classification (NCBI taxonomy): domain Bacteria; kingdom Pseudomonadati; phylum Bacteroidota; class Sphingobacteriia; order Sphingobacteriales; family Sphingobacteriaceae; genus Sphingobacterium; species Sphingobacterium sp. UBA5639. The sequence goes on along the minus strand of NZ_DIJR01000028.1, from coordinate 162,359 downwards.
TGCCATCCACTTTTCGAATAGATACATATTCCTTCAACTTATTATCTTCCATCAAGATCTTGAAACGACTGCTTCGATCATGTACAAGCTCAGTGGTTACATTGGTCTTTTCATCAATATTGTAAAAGATATTTTCTGCATTGCCATCAACAAACAAACGTTCCATACGGTTATTGGTGAAAAAGCTGGTAATCTTACGGCCCTTAATCTGATTGAACTTTAATGAGTCGCTTGTTGCGTTCACCATGAAAGCATTACCGACGAGTAAGGAATTGTCCAATTTCTGATTCTTTACCTGTAAAAATATGGTATCTCCGGAGATTTGTGAGTTTTCGGCCCACATCATTGGTTTTCCCATCAGCCTGAACATCGAATCTTGCATACCATAATACATAGAATCTGCTACAGCCTGCAAGTCTGATTTAAATAATCGTGCATTATAGTAGGCTTTTATAATCCGTGTTTTAGCAGTATCCTGTGCGAGAGAATCTCTTCTATTCTCTTGGGCATTTTTTAAAGCTGCTCCCATCAATTTATCGGATTCACCGCCTTTGGGGATGATCGCTTTTTTACGCAAAACACTATCAGCCTTGAGGTTTTTTTCAATTTCTATCTTGTTTTGATCGCCGACAATAACTGGTGTTTTCTTTGGTGCAATCGGTTTTTTATTTATAAGTGTATCTTGTACTTTTTTAATGCTCTTTTCAAGAACCGGTTTGTCACTGTCTTTTTTAGACAAACTGTCTATTCCCTTGTGAAGGTTAACTCTTGTGTTATCTGATGTACCAGTAGAATCAACTGTTGTTGAGCTGGAATCCTGGTCACCATAATCGACTTCATTGTCATCTTCAATAGCCCCACCTTCACGATTCAATTTAAAATCTTTTGCAATATAATCTCGGCGAAATATCATCTGTGAGAAGAGGGTGTCGGCTGTCATAAAAACAGAATCGACTTGTGAATCAGCCTTAAGGGTTTTACTATTATCGCTTTTGATATTCTTACCTGGATGTTCCTTTTCTTCTAGAACAACTTGCGATGTGGCTTTATTTGATTTGAGTTCATCTTTGTTTTGTTCTTTTTCAATCTTCTTCAATTCCTTGGCTTCATTTTTTCGCTCTTTCTCCGATTTTTGTTGGGCAGGAGACAAAGAAGATACAGAATCTTTTTGTGTTGAATCTTTTTTGACCACCGAAATAATCAGGGGTTTGTCTGTCATTGTAATGGATTCGTTCCTCCCGTTGTACAAACCAAATCCACCATAGGCGTAAAATTTGTCTAAGGTATCAACAAAGACCACATTTTTTACGGCTTTACCGATTCCCACTTGTCTATCGTAGAATAGGCTGTCTCCTTTAAGAAACTTTGTCCCTTCTGTGTAGAGGTTGTTTTTAGAGAAATAAGCCTGGCCCGTTGCCATATGGTATCGGCCTTTTTCAGTATACAGGTTTTCCCCTTTATTTCCCTTGATATTCGTGGGACCATAGAAATCAGTAATGCGTGTATTACCATTATATTTCATGGAGTCTGTGTAGACTTTTACATTGGTCGATCGAACCACAACTTTTTGATTGAAATAAGATTCCCCTGTATTTTCGAAATAAGTAGCTCGCTGGCTTGTAATTGTATCGCTTCCTGATAGAATACGCCCGCCGCTGTAATAATTGCCGATTTTACTTCGCATATTGTAGACAAGATGATCGGTCGTTAATACCGATCCACTAGTGCTGACCATTCGAACAGCGCCTGTAAGCGTAGCGAGCTGCATTGCTGCTTCATAATGTAATTTATTGGAAAATATCTGTGTACCGTCGCGTTGAGTAATGATTACGTTTCCAAAGGCTTCAAAAAATTGTCGGCCAATGTTGTCTTTATGTAAATAGCCACTATCTGATGATAGCGTTGAACCTACATGTTCATAGACTGGACGGTAAAACAAAATATTGCCGTCTTTCCCAGTAATAATATGGGATGACGAAAGAAGCTTTAGTTCATCCTGTTTCTGTGCTTGGACCGACAAGCCAGTTAAAATAAATACAATAAGTGTATAAATGTATTGTTTCACAAGGGCAAAAATATGGATTTTAATTGCTACTTCACTGGATTTCACAAATTTTAAGAGTTGAATTTATCATTCGGACAAAATATACCGTAACTTTGTTCTATGAATGTGCTGGAAAGACTAATGGGCTATATTGAAAAGGAGCATTTGTTGATGCCTCATGATAAAATATTGCTTACGGTGAGTGGGGGAAAGGACTCGATGTTAATGGCACATTTATTTGCAAAAGCAGGGTATACTATTGCGATTGCACATTGCAATTTTCAATTAAGAGGAACAGAATCTGATGAGGATGAAGCTTTAGTTCGGAAATTTGCAACGGAAAATAATGTTCCAATATACGTGAAGCACTTTGATACAAAAGCTTACGCAAAGGACCATCAGATTTCGATTCAAATGGCGGCCCGGGAACTTCGCTATACTTGGTTTGAGAAATTGCGACATGAACTGCAGTTCGATCGAATTGCAGTAGCCCAGCATCTGAACGATCATATCGAAACGGTACTCCTGAACCTTTCACGTGGAACGGGTCTCCAAGGACTCCAGGGTATTTTCCCTATCCGGGAACGCATCATTCGGCCACTACTTTTTCTGAAAGCAAGCGAGATTGAACATTTTGTTGATATGTATGGGATTGCTTATCGAGACGATCAATCCAACTTTTCAACAAAATATGCGCGTAATAAAATAAGAATTGATATCATCCCACATTTTAAAAAACTTCAGCCAGATTTTGAGATAGTCTTCGAGCAGAATATCAATCATTTTAAGGAATCTTATCAGCTGTTGCAGCAATTTGTGGAGCCTATCCGGAGAAAGCTGTTTTATCCTATAGATGAGGGCTGGGGAGTTCGGAAAGAAGACCTGGAACCCTATATGGATAATTTGCCTTTACTCTATGAGTTGTTTTCGGCTTTTAATTTCTCAAAGGCGGTACTAAGTGATCTTCAACAGGCTTGGACGAGAGAGTCTGGGCGTATTTTTCAATCCGATGCCTACCATATGCTCTTGGATAGAAATGAGCTTTTTATTCGTGAAAAGGAATTTATTTCTCCCGACGAGGCTTTAATCACCTCCGAAACTTCAACTGTGGAGTGGAAACACTATTGTTTTCATGCCAATGTTTCTGCGGATCTAGCTATCGTCAAAGCGAGTGAGGTTGCAAAGCTGGATTATGATGTATTAGTTTTCCCGCTCACGATTCGATCATGGAAAGTTGGCGACAGCTTTTATCCTTTAGGTATGGAAGGGCGGAAGAAGTTGAGCGATTTTTTTATCAATAAGAAGATCAGCTTATTTGAAAAAGAAAATATTCCGATCGTAGTGAATGGAAATGGAGATATCCTATGGGTAGCCAATTATCGCATGGACAATCGTTATAAAATTACCACCAATACAAAAAAAGTCCTTACTTTAGTTTGCAAAACTGATTAGCAGCAAAAATTGCTGATGTTAATCAGCGCCAAGGGTCTCTGTTTTGAGAATTAATGCCATATGCTTGATAGTCCAAACAATGGGCCCTGGAGGTGACAAAATCTATAGAAGTAAAAACGAAGTTATTGAGAAGCTCTGCTATTAGAAAACAATGGTGTGAAGTCTCCAAATTAATAGCTAAATCTTAAGTAAATGAAAGAAGGTGTACTTTATTCGGAAAATCAATATTTAGGTCGTGACCGTGTTTGGATAAGCGTGCGTTTGGTGCTCGTACTTTTTTGCTTCACAGCATTTTATTTGAATTTAGACCATTTGATATCGAGTCAATTGTTCTTTATCGTAGGAGTAGGTATTATCATCACGTCCATTGTCATGATGTATATGGTATTATTCCGTACGGAAGTATTTCAAGACCATATACTGATTAGTGGACTATGGTCTACTCGTGTCGTCAAAATCGATCTTGCCTCTATTACAAAAATAGAAAAGGCGCCTTATAGCACATTCTTTTTCAATAATCCGGTTTATAACCTGCATACAAAAGGAAAGATTAAATTCTTTGCTGGTGGCAAAAATGCTGTTTTTTTAACAGATAAAGATGGTCTTACTTACGTATTGGGAACACAGCGCCAAGAAGAGCTCTATCGAATAATTATGGAAACAAAAGGGCGATTAGGAAAGTCTTAAAATTTGTTAATAAATTCTTATCTGACATTTTAAAGACAACAGTTTATCGAGTTATTGGTTAAATTTGAGAAAATAGCAACGAATTAACTATGGCATTTTTAAAATTTATACTTATTGCATTCGCTGTTTACTTTGTAGTAAGATTCTTATTTAGATTATTTTTACCATTTGCAATGCGTAAGGCAGCTGAAAAGTTGATGAAAAAAGCGCAGCAGCAGGGTGGAGCATACGGTAGCCAAGGATCAGGCGGTACATTTTATTATGAATGTAATGGTCAAGGACAACAGGAAAGTAAAAGGTCTCAGCCCGAAGGGAAGGTACATGTCGATTACATTCCACCGAAGGATGGCCCTGAACGTAAAGGGACTGAAACTGCTGGTGAGTTTGTGGATTTTGAGGAAATAAAATAATTTTTAGCAACCCAAATAGCGTATCTTTGTGCTATGTGGCTGAAGCAACTTTCTGTTCTGAATTTCAAGAATTACTCGGAATCATCTTTGGAATTTCTTCCCGAGGTAAATGCGTTTACAGGGAATAATGGTGTTGGTAAAACCAATCTTTTGGATGCGATTCACTATTTATCACTCTGTAAAAGTTATTTCAATCCAATTGATTCGCAGCATATCAAATCAGGTAATGACTGGTTTATGGTACAGGGTGAGTTTGATAAAGAATCAATTAGTGACTTCATTTCTTGTAGCCTTAAGAAAAATCAGAAAAAGCAGTTTAAAAAAAATAAAAAGGATTATCCCCGACTCGCTGACCATATCGGCTTATTTCCTTTGGTCATGATATCTCCCAATGATAGCATCATCGTAACAGATGGGAGTGAAGAGCGCAGAAAGTTTGTCGATAATGTGATTTCCCAGACAGATAATAAATATTTAGATACCCTAATTATTTATAATAAGTTTTTAGCCCAACGTAATAGTCTCCTTAAACAAGCGCGTCAAACCAGTGTATTGGATCTGGGCCTAATCGAAATTCTCAATTTTCAACTTGAAGAAGTAGGAAATATTATTTTCCAGAAAAGAAGGTCTTTTATGGAGGAATTTCAGTCAGAGTTTGATCGACACTATCAGTTCCTTACCGAGGATGCAGAGTCTGTTCACTTACACTATGAATCGCCTTTAATGGCTGATTCTTTTCTAAATATTTTGGAGAAGAATTTGGAACGTGACCGTATTCTGGAACGCACAACTCAGGGAATACATAAAGATGATCTGATCTTTACCATTCACGGTGGAATGCCCTTAAAAAAGTTTGGCTCCCAGGGCCAACAAAAATCTTTTCTAATTGCACTGAAGCTTGCGCAATATTCTTATCTACAACAGAAAAAAGGTTTTAAGCCTTTACTTCTTTTGGATGACATCTTTGATAAACTTGATGATCGCCGTACACATAAATTGATGCAGATGGTTTCAGAAGATGATTTTGGACAGATTTTCCTGACGGATACAGATTCCATGAGAATTCAGCGAATCTTTGACGAAATCAGCCGCCCTGTTCGTATCTTTGATATTGAAGGAGGACAAGTCAATGTATAAGAAGCAAACTAAAAAAAGCCTAGAATTCATTCGGTCAAGCGACGATATGACGATTAAAGAGGGGGTTGAGCGTCTTTTGGAGGCTTATAAGCTACGAAGGAAATTTGATGAAACTTCGATCGCATCTGTTTGGCCTCAATTAATTGGTAAGGCTATTGCTAATCGCACACAGCAGCTATATGTTCGTGATAAAAAACTGTTCGTACGGGTAGAGTCTGCTGTTATTAAGAATGAATTGGCGCTTATGCGAAGACAAATTCTAGGAAGAGTAAATGAATATGTAGGTCACGTCATTATTGAAGAAGTCGTGATTTTATAAAACCTCCTTTCATGTTAGAGCAACTCTTTTAATATTTTTTTCCTATATCTGAGGCTAGTGCCTTAAAACTTTTCTCAAACTTCGAGCGTATTGAATTAAAACGAGTATTCTCATTGACGCGACAGCAGAAGAGGAATGGAGCCCAACTATCAAACAGTTTGAAAAGCAACCGGTCGGAAATGCACAGGTTAGATTTGTCCAAGGTGAATTGTGTTGGATTGTTTTTTCCTTTTCTGAAAACTACTTATAGAAACAAAGCGCAGATTTGACCTTTTCAACATAGCGATAAAAAGACGGATAGCATATAGTTCTTAACTTTCCACAGGGATCTGTTAGTATAGCTTTTTTATAAACACGCTATTTAACAAATTTGTCGATGACCGCTAACTTATACACATTTTTATGTGTATAACCCCCTACTTATACACATTTTGGTGTTTTTTTGACTCCTGTTAATTTGTGTTATTAACAATTTCATGTTGATAAGTGGTTACTTGTGCACATTTTATGTTGATGCGCATAGGTCATTAAGCTACTTATTAACATTCTCTATGTTAATAAGTAGCTTGTTTTGTTAATAAGTATGTTGACGGGAGTAGTTTATGCACAAATTACCAACAATGACGCTGGGGAAAATTTTGCAAATAGGTCAGTATGTAGAATTTCTATTGAAAGTTGGTTTTTATAGGAATTGCTCCAAGTCACCTTTTCCTTCACGAATTACTTCAAAAGTTCCTTCTGTAAGATCAACCACGGTAGATGCGACATTATCGCCATAACCGCCATCTATAACAGCATCAACTAGATCTTCGTATTTTTCGTGAATTAATTCTGGATCGGTAGAATATTCAATAATTTCATCTTCATCGTGAATGGAGGCTGTCACAATAGGGTTGCCTAATTGTCTGACAATTTCACGAACAATATTATTGTCTGGAACACGGATACCCACGGTCTTCTTTTTGGAACTTAGGAGCTTAGGGACTTTAGTTGTTGCGTTAAAAATAAAAGTAAAGGGTCCTGGCAATGCTTTTTTCAATACACGGAATACGGAGGTATCGAAGGATTTTGTGTACTGCGAAATATCTGTTAAATCATAGCAGATAAATGATAGGTTCGCCTTTTCTGGTTTTAGCCCCCTAATTTCACATAAGCGTTCTATGGCTTTTTGTTGCGTGATATCACAGCCAATACCGTATACGGTATCGGTAGGGTAGATAATTACACCACCACGGCGAAGAATATCAACTGCCTGTTCTATTGCCCTGGGATTGGGGTTATCGTTATATATCTTAATGAGCATTTTTATTTTTGTTAAGCACCTGAATTAGGTCTAATCTCAGGCCCTATTGTAGGATGTCAATAGGGCAATGGTTATTATCTGCATTCAGATACACTATATATAAAAGAACAACAGCCAAAATATTTTGTTTTGGCTGTTGTTCTTTAGATTAAAATTCTGCGTTTTTCGGTGTGCGCGGAAATGGTATTACATCGCGGATATTTGTCATTCCGGTTGTGAATAATACCAAGCGCTCAAAGCCTACACCAAATCCTGAATGTGGGACTGAACCAAAGCGTCGTGTATCCAAGAACCACTCCATTTCTTCTGCAGGAATACCAACTTCAGCCATGCGATCGAGTAAGCGATCAAGATTTTCTTCACGTTGCGAACCACCGACCATTTCACCAATACCTGGAAAAAGAATGTCCATGGCACGGACTGTGTTTCTTCCTTGTGCATCCGGCTCATTTTGCTTCATATAAAAGGACTTGATTTCGCGTGGATAGTCTGTTAAGATAACAGGTTTTTTGAAGTGTTTTTCCACCAAATAACGTTCGTGTTCCGATTGTAAATCAGCTCCCCAGTCATCAATTAAATATTTGAATTGTTTCTTCTGGTTTGGTTTGCTACGCTTTAATATTTCAACGGCATCTGTATAGGTTACGCGTTCAAAATCGTTTGTTAAAACAAAGTTCAATTTCTCTACCAGGTTTAATTCTGACCGTTCCGCAGCTGGTTTTGATTTCTCTTCTTCCATTAAGCGATTTGTTAAGAACTCAATTTCTTCTGGACAAGTTTCCAAAGCGTATTTGATGACATATTTCAGCAAAGCTTCGGCCAGATCCATATTGTCTTCCAATTCATAGAAAGCCATTTCTGGTTCGATCATCCAAAATTCGGCTAAGTGACGTGTTGTATTTGAGTTTTCCGCTCTAAATGTAGGGCCGAACGTATAGATGTTTCCAAAGGCCATAGCGCCAAGCTCCCCTTCTAATTGGCCTGATACAGTAAGGTTCGTCGATTTCCCAAAGAAGTCTTCTTTGAAATCGATATCTCCATTTTCTTTACGTGGCGGGTTTTTTAAATCCAAGGTTGTAACCTGGAACATTTCTCCAGCACCTTCCGCATCCGAACCTGTGATGATTGGTGTATGCATGTAGACAAAGTCATTTTCCTGAAAAAACTTGTGTACTGCAAATGCTAAAGCATTACGCACTTTGAAAACCGCATTGAATGTTCCGGTACGGAAACGCAAATGCGCAATTTCACGTAAAAATTCTAAGCTATGCTTTTTGGGCTGTAATGGATATTTTTCGGGATCAGAGTCGCCAATAATACTAACTTCTGTCGCTTTAACCTCAACTTTTTGCCCTTTACCCAGTGATTCTACCAATTGACCTTTTACGCGAACTGCTGCTCCAGTGGTGATCCGTTTTAAGATATCTTCAGGTGTATTTTCAAAATCGACTACTGCTTGAATATTATTGATTGACGAACCGTCATTGATTGCTATAAACTGATTGTTACGGAAAGTTCTTACCCAACCTTTAACAACGACCTCTTTGCCAAATTCTGTGGCATTCAATAGTTCCTTTATTCTTGTGTGTTCCATCTTAATTTTTGGAGATTGACTTGTAAAAGATGCTTTGTTAGAAAAGCAATACAAAAATAAGCTATTCTGTTGGTTTATTGGTTATAAATGTTGATTTAATTCACTTGAAGATGGTTCGTTAATGTGCAAAGGAAAAATATTTTCTGAAATAAAGATGGGTGAAAACGCAAAGCAGGGGAAACGACACATAGCTCACTTTGCTATGAAATATCGGATCGGTAGGAAGTGCTTTTTTTTCGTTGTGGCGTACAGAAATAGCCGATAGAAACAAAAAAGCGCGGATTATAACTAATCCGCGCTTTTTGTTATGATGATTAAAGGAACTAACCTTTTAATACTTTTGTTACCAATTCAGCAGCTTCTTTCAATAAGATTGCGGAATAAACTTGTAAACCGGACTCATCAATTAATTTTTTAGCCTCTTCAGCATTCGTACCTTGAAGGCGAACGATGATTGGAACAGGGATGTTACCGATTTCGCTGTAAGCATCAATTACACCTTGAGCAACACGGTCACAACGAACAATACCACCGAAGATATTAATTAAGATCGCTTTTACGTTAGGGTCCTTTAAGATGATATTGAAACCAGCCTTTACAGTTTCAGCGTTAGCAGTACCACCTACGTCCAAGAAATTTGCAGGTTCACCACCAGCTAATTTGATGATGTCCATTGTAGCCATTGCTAAACCAGCACCATTTACCATACAACCTACGTTACCATCTAATTTAACGTAGTTAAGGTTTGATTCACCAGCTTCAACTTCCGTCGGATCTTCTTCAGTTACGTCACGCATAGCAGCGTAATCTGGGTGACGGTACAAAGCGTTCTCATCAAGATTTACCTTCGCATCAACTGCTAAGATCTTGTCGTCTGAAGTTTTTAATACCGGATTGATCTCAAACATAGAAGAGTCTGTAGAATCGTATGCTTTGTAAAGAGCAGCAACAAATTTTACCATTTCTTTGTGTGCAGCACCAGAAAGACCAAGATTGAAAGCAATTTTACGTGCTTGGAATCCTTGTAAGCCTACTTTTGGATCGATTTCTTCTTTGAAAATCAAGTGTGGTGTTTTTTCTGCAACTTCTTCGATATCCATACCACCTTCTGTAGAGTACATAACGATGTTACGTCCTTTAGCACGGTCTAATAATACAGACATGTAGAATTCTTTTGTTTCGCTCTCGCCTGGATAATAAACGTCTTGAGCTACCAAAACTTTGTTTACTTTTTTACCTTCAGGTCCAGTTTGAGGCGTTACTAATTGCATGCCAATGATGTCAGTTGCTCTTTGTTTGACTTCATCTAAGTTCTTAGCCAACTTGACACCACCACCTTTACCACGGCCACCAGCGTGAATTTGAGCTTTAACAACAACCCAATCAGAATTGTAGTCTTCTTTCATTTTTTTGGCCGCTTCCACAGCTTGCTCTGGAGTATCTGCTACGATACCTTCCTGTACGCGCACACCAAAGCTCTTTAGTATTTGCTTTCCTTGATATTCGTGAATGTTCATTTGCAAAAATATTTGGCGTAAAAATATAATTTTTTGGGGGATAAGACAAGGGATAAGTTGCTCTTTTATCTATTTTTTGACATTTAGACAAAATAAAATGGCTGGAATAGAGAAATAACAGCTTATTTATTCAAACTCGTGGTATCGTAAATTTATTTATCTTTGTCCTATGATGTTACATGCCAAAGGAATTCACAAAGCTTATGGATCATTACCAATTTTGAAAGGTGTTGATATCGCTGTTGAAAAAGGGGAAATCGTCAGTATTGTTGGTGCCTCAGGAGCTGGAAAAAGTACACTGTTGCATATTATTGGTACCTTGGATAAGCCTGATCAGGGAACAGTTTTCATCAATGGTGTTGATGTTCAAAAATTGAATGCTAAAAAGCTCAGTGCTTTCCGTAATGAACATATCGGTTTTGTTTTTCAATTTCACCATTTGCTGCCTGAATTTACGGCCTTGGAAAACGTATGTATTCCAGCTTTTATTCAGGGAAAAGGGAGATCCGAGGCGGAAGCTAAAGCAAGAGAATTGCTGGAATTATTGGGGGTTTCTCATCGTATTGACCACAAGCCCGCTGAAATGTCTGGCGGCGAACAACAACGCGTTTCTGTGGCCCGCGCTTTGATCAATGATCCTTCCATTATTTTGGCCGATGAACCTTCGGGTAATCTTGACTCAGAGAACGCGGCAGCTTTACATCAATTGTTTTTTGATCTTAGACATAAATTTCAACAGACATTTATTATCGTTACTCATAATGAGGAGCTTGCCCGAATTTCGGATCGAACGATTCATATGCGCGATGGGTTAGTCGTGTAACAGTAATCGGGATTATAATTATATTTTTAATGAAGAAAATACTCATAACTTTCGGGACCAGACCTTTGGCGATGCGTATCGCTAAAAGACTTGGGACTGATTTCGAAATATTATATGCAAGTTCAGAAGATATTCCCGAATTGCTTTTAGCCTCAGGGAAATATGCTAAAATTCCAAAAGGTCTTCTTCCTACTTTTGCGCATGAGATACTCAAATTAAGTTTAGACCAAGAGGTTGATTATGTTTTGCCTCTGGGTGGTTTTGAGCTGGAGCCATTGTCCACTGCCAAGGTTTTATTTGAGGAATATCAGATCTCCGTTCTTGTCCCCGATAAACAGCAGCTTGAAACTATTCCTGTTATGGAAAATCCACCTGCTGAATTGCCTTATAAACTCCTTTCGAAGGGGAACAATTTATTGGATTCGACGAGATTTGACAGGCCATTGGATGGATTGTTTGTCACTTCGGATTCAGGCGAGGACTTAGCGCTAATCTGTGTGTCCAAATAGAATCTTATTGTTGTGGCCAGTGTCATTAAGGTTTTAACGATGTCGACACAACCCTTAATTTTAAGCTTTTACTTATCATGATGTTTCCAGAAGATAAAAAGGTATATGTTTTTGAATTGGATGATGTTGTTTTTCCTAAAAAGGATTACTTACTTCAAGTATATTATCTTTTTGCTAGTTTTATAGAATTTACAGAGACTGTTCCTGCGCAAGCAGATTTGGTTCAATTTATGAAAAATCACCTTGAGCATCAAGGTGAGTATTTATTGTTCGAACATGCGCAGCAAACTTTTGGATTTGATCCAAAATATAAAGAGAATTTTGAGCGGCTTCATGTCAATGCAATTTTGCCGCTACGGTTACATTTGTTTGATCATATTAATACGCTGTTTAAGCAATTAAAAGCGGCAGATAAACATGTATGTATTTTGACGAAAGGAAATCCGCTAGAACAACTCAATAAAGTTAAATTTGTGGATTGGGGTGAATATGGGGATGATATAAAGGTTTATTTTAAAGATGAACTTGTTTTTAGGGAAATTGATCCATTGGAGTTCCTCGCCAAGGAGTTTACCGTTGAAACGGCTGCAATTCAATTTGTAGACTAAGTTTACAGTCAGTATCTTTGTTGAATCTACCAACAATAATTGCCATTAAAGTCGTTGTCGATATTGTTGAGAAAAAATTATGATTAGGGATATAAAAGCCCTATTTTTATATAAAGCCCTTGGATTTATGAATAAAGTGAACAAGCCTGCCACGATTAAAGAAATTGCCAAGAAGCTCAAAATCAGTCCTTCGACAGTTTCTAGAGCATTGAATGATCACCCAAGTATTGGACTGGTAACAACAATGCGGGTTAAAAAAATGGCCGAAGAATTGAATTATGAACCCAATCAGACGGCTATATTCTTCAAGCAGCGTAAAACTTTTACGATTGCTGTAATCTTACCGAGTTTGTCTGAACCGTTTTTTTCTTTCGCCATTAGTGAAATTGAAAATGTTGCATCAGAACACCGATATACAGTTCTGATGGGGCAATCCTTGGATGATCCTGATCGGGAAGAGCAAATTTTAAAAACATTTAAAAACCATCGTGTTGACGGGATTTTAATGTCTATAGGTAAAAAGACGACCAATTTGGAATTTATTGAGAAATTGGAATCGTCCGGTATCCCGATTGTTTTCTTTGACTGTGTGCCTAGTTTACCCAATATCAATAAAGTACAAAGTGATCTTTCTACGGGTATGAACGAAGCTGTGGACGCCTTCGTAGCCCGTGGACACAAAGTTATCGCGCTTGTAAATGGGCCGAAAACACTGCCCGCTAGTGAAGACAGAAAAGTAGCTTACCTATCGGCAATGAAAAGGAATGGGATGGATATTCTGGAGAAGAATATCATCGAAACGGATTTGAGTACGGAAGGAAACGAGAAAGCGATGGATCATATATTCGCGATGTCTGAGCGGCCTTCAGCCATTATATCTTTTAATGACTTTGTTACACTTGATTTGATGAAAGCAGCCAGACAAAAGGGTCTTGTCTTAAATCAAGATATTTTCTTTATTAGTTATGCCAACTATCCGTTATGGCAATATATGGAAAATCCGCCAATGGGGCGCATAGAGCAATTTCCAGGCATGCAAGCGCGTAAAGCCGCTGAAATCTTATTTGAACGCATTGACAATACCGAAATTGTCGATCAACAGATCGTCTTTAAGTCACGATTGGTTATGTAATCGCTATTATCCATTCGGCAATAAAACTAAAAAGGGGAAAANNTTTTCCCCTTTTTAGTTTTATTTTTTTTAATACTACAAGTGGATCACTTCACCGTAAGCATCAGCACAAGCTTCCATAATCGCTTCACTCATTGTTGGGTGAGGATGGATCGTTTTAATCATTTCATGACCTGTTGTTTCCAATTTGCGGGCAACAACAACTTCTGCAATCATCTCGGTCACATTGGCTCCGATAAGGTGTGCGCCTAGAAACTCACCATATTTAGCGTCAAAGATAACTTTAACAAAGCCATCTTTCGCACCAGCAGCTGAAGCTTTTCCTGAAGCTGAGAATGGGAATTTACCAACTTTAATTTCATAGCCGGCTTCTTTTGCCGCTTTTTCAGTATAACCTACAGAAGCAATTTCTGGGGAGCAATAGGTACAGCCTGGGATATTATTGTAGTCAATAGGTTCAACATGTAGCCCTTTGATTTTTTCAACACATGTGATCCCTTCTGCTGAGGCAACGTGAGCCAGGGCTTGGCCTTTAACGATGTCACCGATAGCATATACACCTTCGATGTTTGTTTTGTAGAAATCATCTACAACAACACGGCCGCGATCAGTTTTTACACCAACCTCTTCCAAGCCGATATTTTCGATATTTGGAGCGATACCAACAGCCGATAATACAATCTCTGCTTCGATAACTTCAATACCTTTTTCTGTTTTGATTGAAACTTTGCTCAACTCACCTGTTGTGTCAACGGATTGAACTTCAGATTTCGTTAAGATGGTGATACCTTGTTTCTTTAAGCTTTTCTCTAATTGTTTTGAAATTTCTTCATCTTCAACAGGAACGATTCTATCCATAAACTCTACGATCGTTACCTTTGTTCCGATTGCATTATAGAAATAAGCGAATTCAACACCGATTGCACCGGAGCCAACAACAACTAAAGACTTTGGTTGCTCAGGAAGTGTCATTGCCTGACGGTAACCGATGATTTTTTTACCATCTTGCGGTAAATTAGGCAATTCACGTGAACGTGCACCAGTCGCTAGGATGGTATGTTTTGCCGAATATTCTTTAGTAGAACCGTCTGCTCCTTTCACATCGATTTTACCACCTTTTTTAATTTTTGCAGTTCCATTGATGACGTCGATTTTATTCTTTTTCATCAAGAACTGAATACCTTTACTCATTCCTTCAGCAACCCCGCGACTTCTTTTGACAATAGCGTCAAAATCAGCCTCACCACCTTGAACATTGATGCCGTAATCAGCGGCATGGTTTAAATATTCAAATACCTGAGCACTTTTCAATAATGCTTTTGTAGGGATACAGCCCCAGTTTAGACAGATTCCGCCTAATGATTCGCGTTCAATAATCGCTGTTTTGAACCCTAACTGAGCGGCTCTAATGGCAGCAACATACCCGCCTGGACCACTACCGATTACAATGATGTCGTAATTCATATAAATAAATATTCTGTAGTTGAGTGTTATAGCTTCAAATGACAAAATATGTGAAGCATATATTCATTCAAAAGTACGCATTTTTTCTGATGAATATGAACTATTTATTGTAAAATTGGCGGTTTCTGATAAAACGCTGTCGCTGTTTCTAGCTGAATGTCACATCCTGGTCAAAGGGGGAAAAATAATAGTTAAAGCGTTTTTAGTGTCTTATTTTTGAAGTTCACAATACACAGTTTATCATTATGTTAAGAATATTCAGACAGATCGCCTTGTGGGAAGCTATCTCCACCATTTGCTTGTTTTTTATTGCTATGCCCTTGAAGTATTTTGCGGGAATCCCCGAAGCTGTCAAAATAGCCGGTTCCATTCATGGCTTCTTTGTTGTTATTTTTGTGGTTATGCTGATTATGTCAACAGTAGAATACAAGTGGCCTATATTAAAAGCGGTAAAATATTTCTTAGCATCCTTGATCCCTATTTTTGGCTTTTGGGTGGAATTGGACCTTAAAAAAGAAATCGAAGGAAAAAGACAGAAGTCATAGTATTTGTATAAAAATTCAAATGCATGATTTTTATAAAGGTTCAGGAAGAGGTAAGAGAAGGAATTGGATTGCGAATAGACCAGAGGAATCGCCTGTATTCAATGGACGAATACGTGTGTCCCTCTCCTTTGCGGGAGATATCAATTAATAAGACAGGAGAGAGATGTTTAATCCTCTCTACCTGTCTTCTCAATACCCATATACGCATAGGTAATGCTATCCCTTCCGTGGGGAGCAGGATTACCTTCTTCATCCAGGTTTACAAAGACCAATTTATCGATTGATAGAATTGTTTTTCTGGATATTTTATTGCGGACCTCGCAGCGCATCGTTAACGATGTTGTTCCAAAATTGATCGCTTCAATACCCAGTTCAAGTATATCGCCTTGTTTGGCTGAGCTTACAAAGTTAATTTCTGAAATAAATTTCGTAACCACTTTGGGGTTTCCTAATTGAACGATAGCATAAATGACCGCTTCTTCATCAATCCATCGCAGGAGTGTTCCGCCAAATAATGTTCCATTGGGATTTAGGTCTTCTGGTTTGACCCACTTTCTTGTGTAAAAATTCATCGTGTTTAGGTAGTTAAGAGAAAGGGGAAAAGTTTCCTTTTCCCCTTACGTTTCGATATTTATCGCCTAAGCGTGTATTGCTCTATTTGCTGTAGCTGCTAGCGCCGCCTCTTTGATTGCTTCCGTGTAGGTTGGGTGTGCGTGGCAAATACGTGCGATATCTTCTGCAGATGCACGGTATTCCATAGCTACGGTTGCCTCACCAATCATATCTGCTGCACGAGGACCGATCATATGTACACCTAATACTTCGTCAGTTGTCGCGTCTGCCAGTACTTTTACAAAACCGTCGGTGTCACCCGATGCTTTTGCACGACCAGAAGCTTTGAAAGAGAATGATCCAGCTTTGTATTTTACACCAGCCTCTTTAAGTTGTTCTTCCGTCTTGCCAACAGAAGCAACTTCAGGCCAAGTATAAACAACACCTGGAATCAAATTATAATCAATATGTGGTTTTTGACCTGCGATATATTCTGCAACATATACACCTTCGTCCTCAGCTTTGTGTGCCAACATTGCTCCAGTGATCACATCACCAATTGCAAATACACCTTGCACTGCTGTTTCCAGATGGGCATTAACGGGGATTTTCTTACCTCTTTCTTCTACTGTGATGCCGATATTTTCTAATCCTAAACCTTCAGAATACGCGGTACGACCAACGGCTACGATACAGTAGTCGCCTTCTAAAGTTACTTCTTGTCCTTTTGGATCTTCAGCAGTTACTTTTACAACTTTACCTTTCGCGGAAGCTCCAGTCACTTTATGACCTAAATAGAACTCCATGCCCAATGATTTTTTCAAAACACGTTGTAGTTCTTTTCCTAAGCCACCATCCATTGTACCGATGATAGATTTTGCAAATTCAACAACAGATACTTTTGAACCCAAACGCGCATAAACAGAACCGAGTTCCAAACCGATAACACCACCACCAATGACAATAAGGTGTTTTGGTATTTCTTTTAGGTTAAGTGCTTCGGTTGAGGTAATGATTCTTTTTTTATCAACAGGTAAGAAAGGCAATGAAGTCGGTTTCGATCCCGTTGCGATAATTACATTTTTAGCAGTGATCTGCTCTGTAGAACCATCTGCTTTCGTTATTTTGATGGTGTTTTTGTCCACAAATGAACCCACACCCTGAAAACTGTCAATTTTATTCTTCTTAAATAAGAAGGTGATACCGGCAGTATTTTGGGCAATGACATCGTCTTTACGAGCAATCATCTTTGCCATGTCTACTTTCAGATCTTTCAAACTGATGCCAAATGCATCAAAATTGTGCGCAGCATTGTGGTAATGCTCCGAAGAATCTAAAAGCGCTTTTGAAGGAATACATCCAACGTTAAGACAAGTACCACCAAATGTGCTATATTTTTCAATAACAGCTGTTTTTAATCCTAATTGGGCACAACGGATAGCTCCTACATATCCGCCTGGACCACTTCCGATTACAATTACGTCGTATTGCATTGATTACGTTTTATTTTTTTGTAGCACAAATTTAATGATTATTAATGGGATAGGAAATCAAAACTTACGATTTGTGATCAAAGACCCTTACTTTACATTTTTTTGATAAAAGAATGGAAATTATGCACCTTGGGGAGGAACGGGGCGGTGCTTTAAAGGGGGATAGATCTAAAAAAGGATATTCAAAATATGAATATCCTTTTTTACTTATTTGTTATTCTGCAACAATTTTTCCTTGCATAACACCATAGTGACCAGGGAAGCTACAAATAAACGTATAAACTCCTTTTTCAAGTGTAAATGTGATTTTATCAGTTTCTCCAGGTCCCAATAATTTGGTGTGCGAAACAATTGAAGATAAAGCTGATTTTGGAATATATTCGTCTGCAGCAGCTGCAGCAGCCTCAGCACCGAAAGTTGGAAGGTCAACACCTGGTTTTAGGATAACGACGTTATGTCCCATGGACTCTTTCGGCATAGTACCTGCATTTTTGAAAGATAATTCTACTGGTTCACCCGCTTTTACACGGAAAAGATCCTTATTATATTTCATTTGATCGTTACCTTCTAAAGATAAGCTGTTGGAAATAGCTACGTTTTCAATACCAGGCACTGTTTCTGTTGCTTGGCTTTCGGCTGAAGTTGTCGCTTCTGTACCAGTTGATTTTTCAGACTTGTCACTGTTTCCACCACAAGATGCAATTGATAAAGCAACTGCAACTGCTGGTATCATAAAAAGTTTTTTCATTTGAATGATTGTTTGTTTATCTTTTATTTATTGTAGGCATTTCCGCAGCCTCTAGCGGTTTAGTGATGAAGTTATGACGAACTTGATTCCTTTCTGGATGTGCGTTCTTGAGAAATAACATCAAAACATATTGTTTATGTTCTAAAATTAATGATTTCATTGATAAATTGAAACTATCATTTCAATTTTGACAATAAAGTATCAATTGTTTTATATAATTTGATAGGATCAAATGGCTTTCCGACGACTTCATTGGCTCCTGCATCGAGCGCTTCCTGTTGTTCGGCTTGAAGCACAGAGGCTGAAATGGAAATAATCGGCATGTTTGCGATTATCGGATTCGTGTTTCGACGTATTTCCTTGATTGCTTCAAAACCACTCATGAGTGGCATATGGGCGTCCATAAACACCAGATCAATTTTTTTCTTATTGATTTCTTCTAATGCAATGAGGCCATTTGTCGCCAAAGTGATATCGCAATTCCAGCTCTTCAGGATATTCGCCAGCATAAAACTGTTTAATTCATTGTCTTCAGCAATCAAAATCATCGGAAAGTTGAACTTGGGTAATTCTGTATAGAGTACCTGCGTTTCTTTCTCTACCGGTTTGTCTTTGATTTTATCAAAGGTACATTCAAAAGAAAATATACTTCCTTTACCGTATTCACTTGAAGCAAAAACCCGACCGTTGAGCAGCGCAGCAATACGTTTTACAATTGCAAGACCTAGTCCTGTACCGCCAAACTTTTTGGTGATACTATCCTCTCCCTGTTCAAACGCAATAAATATTTTCTCCAGGGCATCTTCTACAATGCCGATCCCTGTGTCTATTACCTGAAAACCTAAACAAATGCTATGGTTATCTTCTGCTAGGAGTTGAATCTTTAATACAACAGAACCTTCCGAGGTGAATTTAAAACTATTGGAGATAAAGTTGGTCAGTATTTGTTTTAATCGAAGTGGATCGGTTAGAAAATAACTTGTGATCCGATCGTCCACATCAATTGAAAAATCCAGGCCTTTGTAGACCGCTTTATCAATGAAGAGATTGTTTAGATCATCCGTAATATCATGTACAGAGGTAGATTCCATATTAAGTTTCATCATACCCGAGTCAACTTTAGATAGGTCGAGTATGTCGTTGATAATAGTCAACAGATTTTGAGAGGCAGAATCCAATTTATTGATCCAATTTTCTTGCTCTAGCGTGAGCTGCGAGTTTTTTAGCATCTGTGTAATGCCCATAATACCGTTAATCGGGGTACGGATCTCATGGCTCATATTGGCCAAAAAGGTTTCCTTGGATTTTCGAGCAAGATCGGCCTCTTCTTTAGCTTTGAGAATCGCCTGTTTTGATTCTTCTAAGGCTATGTTTTTCTCTTTAATTTCTTGCTGTATCAGTAATTGCTGGACAAAAGATTTTACTTTCGCGATCGTTGCTTCCGGGTTAAGCGGTTTATATAAATAATCCACAGCTCCACTATTTAGTCCCTGAATAAGGTATTTGTCTTCTTTTGAGATTGCTGTTACCATAATAGGGATAATATGGTTTGTTTTCGGATTCTTCTTTAGGAAGGAAACAAATTCAAAACCATTGATCTCGGGCATCTGTACGTCAACAAGTGCTAAATCAATATCCTCTTTCCAACAGATTTTTAGAGCTTCGTTGGGATCTGTGCTCGTCACTATATTTATATTTTCGATATCCTCCAGTAATGCTGTTAGACTGATAATATTTTCAATTTTATCATCGACAATCAATATATTTACCTTCTTCATTTTAGCAAATCTAAATACAATTTTAAGTCAACTGTTTGACGTAGTCCTTTATTTCTTGAATGCTCAAAATGCGTTCCTGCGCATCGAGTTGAATAGCTGCTTCGGGCATGATGGGAACTTCAGCAGTCACAGGGTCTTGTACAAATGTCTTCCCGCCGTATCGTTTTATCATTAATAGTCCTTGTGCACCATCCTGATTCGCCCCAGAGAATAAAATAGCTGTACAATTTTCTTTATATATTTCGGCTACGGATTCAAAAGTCACATCAATTGATGGTCTGGAATATTGAACAGGTTCTGAGATATCCAAAGAAAAGCTATAGTCTGGTTCAACTAAAAGATGATAGCCTGCAGGGGCAAAATAGATCGTTCCATTTTCTATCGCTTCCTTATCATCTGCAGTTTTTATTTTTTGAACAAGTGCTTTAGATAGCGTGTCCTCAATACTAGAAGCATACTTAGGGTTTCTGTGTACGATGACAATAACGGGTATGCGAATTGGCCGTTCCAATGACTTTAAAATATTTAGAATCACACTAAACCCACCTGCAGACCCCGCTAATAAAAGAATTTTTCTTTCCATTACCTACTACCCAATTTTTTGGTAAATATTCTGTTTTTTGTTTACGATCTTAAATTTAGCAGCATCTTTATAGTTGATTAAAGATTCTTTTGCTCCCAAACATAAGAAGCCCAGATGGCAAAGTGAATGATAGAATAAATCCAGGACTTTATTTTGCAATTCAGTATCAAAATAGATCAATACATTACGGCAGGTAATCAGTTGAAATTCATTAAAAACGCCATCGGATACCAAACTATGTATGGAGAAAAGGACATTTTTTTTAAGACTATTATTAATGGTAGCGGCGTTGTACATCGCTGTATAATAATCTGACAATGAGTTTTTCGGTTCCGTCTTAATAAAATTTTCCGAGTATTCCTTAACTTTCGTAAGCGAATAAATACCGCGTTTTGCCTTTTCTAACACTTTGCCATTAATATCGGTGCCATAGATAAACGCCCGTTGGTAAAGATTTGCTTCTTCTAATAAGATGGCTAGCGAATAGACTTCTTCGCCAGTCGAACAACCTGCACTCCAGAGTTTGATATGTGGATAAGTTGCGAGATAGGGAAATACATCCGTTTTTACAGCTTTATAAAAATCGGGATCCCTAAACATTTCAGTCACATTGACTGTAATTTCCTGTAGGAAATAGGTGCTGAATCCGGGCTGATTGATCAAATTGGACTTTAGCTCCTGTAGATTGAGCTTGTTAAGTTCCATTATTCTAGTCACACGTCTTTTTAAAGAAGCTCTTGTATAGCCGGACACATCATATCCGTGGAGATTTTTGACTATATCAATAACTTCTTCTAACTCTTCAAAATTGATCATTGCTACTATTTTATCAGTTAACTCAGCCATACGCGCATTAGGGATATTAATTTGTCAACATCAACCGGTTTACTAATATAATCGTTTGCACCAACAGCAATTGTTTTTTCCCGATCACCTTTCATGGCTTTCGCTGTCACAGCAATAATTGGAAGGTTTGCAAATTTCTTGTTTGCCCTTATTTTTTCAATAGCTTCATAACCATCCATCACGGGCATCATGATATCCATTAAGACAAGGTCAATCTGTTCATTTCGTTCAAGAATATCTAATGCTTCCTGACCATTGTTGGCAATTTCAATGTTCATATCATAGCTTTCAAACGCCGTGCTAAGGGCAAATATATTTCGCATATCGTCATCTGCTAGTAGTACTGTTTTGGAAGCTAAATTGTTTTCAGCAATGACAGAAGCTCCGGCGTGATTGAACATATTGTATTCGCTCTTATTGCTGCGGATTTTATTTAAGAATAAATTAACTTCATCGATCAGGCGATTATTTGATTTCGCTGACTTAAGGACCATCGCTTGGCTGTGATGCAAAATTTCGGAAGTCTGCTCTGTCGTGAGTTCCATTGCTGTATTGATGATAATAGGTAAATCCCTAAATTGATCGTTCGATTTGATTTCATTCAGGAGTTCAATGCCCGATTTGTCAGGAAGGTTTAGGTCCATAATGATGCAGTCAAACAATTTCTCTTGATCTAATAAATCGAGAGCCTGTCTCGCATTGAAGGCCTGAAATATCTGAATGTGCTGTTCTTCCAAAGATTGTTTGATAAAATCGCTTTGGATTTCCTGATCTTCCACCAGCAGAATTTTTTTCAGTGGATGACTAGTCGATGCTTTTATTTTTAAGAATGTTTCAGCCAAAGATTCTTCTGACACAGGTTTAGCCATAAACCCGATGGCTCCGGCAGAAATAGGTTCGTCATGTAAAAATGTTCCTGCCGACATCATGTGCACAGGAATCTCCTTGGTGCTGTCGATTTTTTTGAGGTTACGAAGAACTTCCCAGCCGTCCATTTTAGGCAACATAATATCTAGGATAATCGCGGCAGGGCGTAAATTCTGTGCTTTTTGTAGCCCATCTTGCCCATCATAGCTGATGTATACATCGTAGCCGTTTTGTTCGGCGTAGTCTTTTAGAATATCTGCAAAAATGAAATCGTCTTCAATAATCAGCAGTTTATTGTGTTTTCCATCGTTGTCGATTGACTTTGTTTTTTCGACTATAGGATTTTCCTTCGGAATTTGTGTTGGCGGATTACTTTCTTTTTCGATAGATGGTACTTTCGGAACCTGAATTTCTTGTTCTAGCGGGATACTGAAGGTGAAGATACTACCTTCACCAACCTTACTGGATAAGATTATTTTCCCTTTTAATAAGCTAGCAATTTCGCGGCATATCGATAAGCCTAAACCTGTGCCACCATATTTACGGCTCGTTGAGCCATCTTCCTGTTTAAAAGCATCAAAGATAAGCTCTTGTTTTTCAGGGGCGATCCCGATCCCGTTATCTTTGACCGTAAAAAGAAGATTTTCTGCTTCAGCTATTATTCCTAAAGAAACTTCGCCTTTTTCACTTGTAAACTTGAACGCATTCGATAATAAATTCTTGAGGACTTGTTGTATACGATGTTCATCGCCAATGAATTCCTGCGGTGCATTTACATTGACATCGAGTAAGAAGTGAATATCTTTCGACGCTGCGGTATCGCTGAAAAAATCTTTAATATAATTGACAAGGTCGTACGTGTTGATACGTTCTTTTTGGACTTCAACCTTCCCCGATTCAATTTTTGCCAGATCCAACAATTCGTTAATTAAATGTAGGAGATCTGAGCCGGCACTATGAATAACAGAAGCATACTTTATTTGGTCTTCACTGAGGTTTTTCTTTTTGTTATCCTGAAGTAATTTGGCAAGAATGAGAATACTATTGAGTGGTGTCCGTAATTCATGGCTCATATTGGCCATAAATTCAGATTTATATTTGCTCGACAGCTCTACTTCCTCTATTTTTTGGGCTATGGACTGACGGGCTTTTTCCAGATCTTCGTTTTGTGCAAAGAGCAATTTGGCCTTCTCGTCCAGCTCATTATTGGTTTGGATAAGCTCTTCCTGCTGTACTCTAAGCTCTTCCTCAGAAGCCTCCAACAAATGTGTCTTATGGATTAACTCCTCATTAGTTGTTCTCAATTCCTCCTGTTGAGTCTCTAATTCCTCTGTTTGTTGTTGAAGTTCCTCATAAAGATCAGCAAGCTTTCCATGCGTTTGGGCTACTTTTATGATAACGGCAATGTTATCTTTTGCTTTATCCAAGAAGTTAAATCGCAGTTGCTCGTCCTTCGCATTAATAATTGGGCAACAAATTTCCATGATACCGACACACTGGTTTTCATAAGAGAAGGGTACAATATAAATCTCAGTTTCTAAGAGGTCGGATAATGAGGTTTCTAAGATAAGATGCTTGTGGTCGATGTCCTTTATTTTAACGACTTCATGATTATTTGCGACTTCGCCCAAAATACCATCGTTTTCCTTAAACGTTCGTTTGATAAACTGTGTGGAGGAAATGCCAATTTTGTGGCAAAGCTGATACTCCTGATAGTTATCATCGAAAATATAAATAGTCCCACCTAATGCTTTTGTCGTGGAAGCAATAGCATGTAGGCTTATTTCGGCAATTTTCTTGTTTGTATAGTCACCGCGTAATTGTTCGTCGATGCCATTAATAGCATTCAAAATCCAGTTATCACTGTTGGTCTGGTCTTGCAACAGTTGGAGGCGGTTATTGGATTCTTGCTGACTTTTCACTGTAGACCTCAGAAATCTAGAGATCGAGGAAATTTTGGCGAGAATATAGAAAAATCCACTTAGGCCAATGGCGATGAAAAGGTAAGTAATGTACTGGGCCAGTTGTAGTTCATTTCTAGATCTTTCTAAGAGTCTTGCCCTTTGATCCAATAAGTCTCTCGACATGAGATCGATCTGATTTAATATCGAGGCTTTTCGCTCGTGAATATTATGGGATATGGATTGTGTTTCCTTCGTGTTATCAATATCCTGCTCAAAGTCGTAAAATGCAACAATATCCTTTCGGATGTTTTCAGTGCTGTTTGGCTGAACATGATAGAAATCATCTTTTAGACTTAAAGATCGTAACAGTTCATCCATTTTTTTTAATTCCATTTTATAAGGAATAAATAGTGAAGCGTCTTTCTTATTCACGTAATCAAGTTTGATGTCATTTACCTCGTCTACACTTGATTTGATTTCATTAATGATATTGAATCTATTTTCGGCGACACGAACAATACTTCGCTCGTTATTTAAGTTATGATGCAGCGATATGAAAAAATATAGGGCTGAAAGGAAGATAAGCGAAAAAGAAATGATCACTCCAATGGTAATTTGCTTTCTATAATTTTTTCGATCCATGTGAGAATGAGTTTATCGTTTTACTTTTCTGTAGGTATTGTGTTTCGATGGTACCTGGGGAAAAAGATATATGTAAAATAACAAAAAAACTTGCTATTCCTAAAATAATCAAAAGTCAGCATAGAAACAAACCTGTACAGCCGTCAAGGATCCCCACCAATCTATTTGCGCACAACATCGACTTTTTGTTGCTTAAGCGTAACTTAGACCATTTTTTTGTCTTTTCATTCTTAGTCGCAGCACATTGGGGGCAAGTAGTGATCAGGTTTGATATTCTAACAGTATTTGTTCAGTGATTGTTCAGTGCTTGTTCAGTGATTACTCAGTATGAACTGAATATTGAGTGACTGATCACTGTTTAATAATAGATGGAAAACTGTAGTAAGCTTTAAGGTGATATGAAGATCTGTCAGACCGATTGTTATTTCGATTGATAATAAGATATTATGGTAATCATCAAATAGTAGAATCTATGAAATAGAAGAAGAAAAAATACTTATAAAAACAAAACCCTGATGATGGGCACCAGGGTTCGTTACTAACCAATTATAAACCTAAATTATGAAAAGACTCTTTAAGGGCTTCTAAACTAAATTAGTTGCCGTGTTGTGCCGTGAAAACTAAAAATGATTGTTTTTTTAATCTTATGCAAGCTTCAAGTCAATAACTCTTCTGATTGCTTGCTGTTAGTGTTTCATAGCGAGATAACCTTTAATTATCTTCTACAAAGATACGGTAAATATACCGTAGCATCCAAATATTTTTAAGAATAAGTTGCTAATACAACTATGTTGTGACACACAAATGATATTTTGGCTTATCTGAATAATTGTCTGACAGTGTTGTCAATTTGATCAGTATCGCTTCGCGAATTATTACTCGAAATGCCTTACTTTTACAAAAAATATATTTATGGTATTGACTGAATTTAAATCGATAAAAGCATTTGTATTGGATGTAGATGGTGTGCTGACTGATGGTACTGTGCAAGTTAATGAAGAAGGGCATCAGTTACGTACATTTCATATAAAAGATGGCTATGCCATGCAGTTGGCGATCAAGAAAGGTTATCCGATTTTTATTATCACAGGTGGAGGTTCGAAGGGCGTCGAGCAGCGGATGAAAGGTTTGGGGATCAAAGAAGTCTATTCAAAAGTTACGGACAAGCTTTCTAAAATGAAAGAACTTGCTTGTGATTACAAGCTTGAATTAAATCAATTGATGTACATCGGCGACGATATCCCTGATCTTAGCTGCATGAAGTCCGTTGGGATAGCTGTTTCTCCGGCAGATGCAGTAGAAGAGATCAAGAAAATTTCACATTATGTGTCTGGTTTTTGTGGCGGAAAGGGAGTTGTACGTGAATTGATCGAAAAGGTAATGAAAGTACAAGGCAACTGGTATGAGGATGAAACGGTAAAAAGCATATAGGGATGTTGAAAAATCTAAAAAATAGAACAATTATATTAGGGTCTCAGTCTCCACGGAGAAAGCAGCTGTTAGCAGGGCTTGGACTGACATTTGAAGTCGACGTACGGGAAACGGCAGAATATGTGGATCCGAATTTGTCTGCAGCTGAGGTCGTTCGTCAAATTGCTATTTGTAAAGCGGGAGCATTTGCGGATAAAAAAGATTGTTTGGTTATCTGTGCCGATACTATTGTGGTATCGGATAAGGGCGAAATCTTAGGTAAGCCCAAAGATGAACAGGAAGCCAGAGAAACGCTAACAAACTTGTCTGGTCAGAAACATGTGGTGCTGACTGCTGTAGCGATCTCATGGGAGGGTAAGATGAGCACTTTTGTCGAGACGACAACTGTTTATTTTTACGAACTAGAGTTGGATGAAATCGATCATTATGTTACTCAATTTTCGCCACTAGATAAAGCAGGTTCTTATGGGATACAGGAATGGATCGGCTTAATCGCCATAAAAAAGATAGAAGGGGAATACAATAATGTGGTCGGATTACCCACGGCAAAGCTTTATCAAGAATTGAAAAAGTTAATATAAAAAAAGCGGCTTTTGCCGCTTTTTTATTACTCTTTGATTTTTTTTAGCTTAGCTGTTATTTGATGAAATAACGAACGCCGGTGTAGAACATGCGTCCTGTTAAAGGACCCCAAAGCATTGACGTATCAAAATAGTTTCCAAAGGGTTGATCCGCGGCAAGGATTGGCATATTTTGGAAATAATTAGACAGATTTTCTCCGCCCACATACACGGTGAAGTTTTTCTCTTTCCCAAAAGTTTTGCTAATCTGCGCATTCATTGTCGCATAAGCCTTTGATGCTGTAGGCATTTGATATTCAACGGGGTTCTCTGCTGTTGATGGAATGCGTTTTTGTCCAACGACATTCAATGTATAATCTACACTCCAGCCAGAATGGTGATTATATGCCAGGTTGACAAAACCACGGTGTTTGGCCAATAGCGGTTTGGTCTTTCTGCCACTTTCAAAATCAGTTTGAACATCAAGTAAGCGATAGGCCAACCTCGTTTCAAAATGTGGTGCTGGCATCAAGCGAAATTCTGTTTGCAAACTATTGGAGAAAGATTTTCCATTCAAATTATAAAAATTGATCTCTCGGGGATTTTCGTAATCGACCACGACCTGATTAGAGAAGCTGTTATGGAAAAATTCAACTGATGCCGAAGCCTCACGTCCGAAGATCCGCATACTTTGGTCTATCGCTATTCCGCTATTCCAGGAGACTTCAGGTTGTAGGCCATAAGCCTTATCGTATATATTAGGCGATTGGATAACCAATTTTCTGCTACTAGCCAATACTGCCGTGTTCTCCGCAAATATATTTGCAGTACGTTGACCTCTTCCTGAGCTAGCTCGAACTGTTGTTCCCGAAAGCGGGGCATAACGTAAATGGATGCGTGGTGTTGTAAACCATCCATACAGGGAGTTGTAGTCTTGGCGAAGACCAATAATGGCATCAAATTTTTCTGATGGACTATAGGTATATTCTGCAAATGCTCCCGAAACCACTTCTTTCCTTTTGAAGTTTTGATCTTTTAAATACCACTCATTGTAATTGTCATAATTAATGGAGGCACCAACGCGATACTTGTGGGCGACTGTCCCGATAATATCTTGAAATAAGAGATTAGCATATCCATTTTGTTGCTCCGAATCGTAGTTATTGAGCCCAAAATAGCTTTTTTGATTGTAGTTTGATCCTGCAAGCTGGAGACCTATGCTGCGGTGCTTATTTTCGGGGAACACATAACCAATTTTAGCAAAACCTTCTACGCGTTCGATATCAAATCCCAAACCATAGCGATTTGTGGTACCCTTATCTGTCTTCTTGTTAAAATCAATCTGTCCGCCTGTACGGTCGTCATTGAGATATTTAACCCCAAATTGTACCATAAGCCCTTTTCCATTTTCATAAAACCAGCGGTTGACACCAGAGAATAGATTGCCAACGGGTATATCTCTAAATCCGTTGTGACTAAAGTTCATGGATTTATTGTACATGAAATTGTCATGCAGGAGCACTGCAGTGGACCAATGCTGACCAATTTTTTGTGAAAGATTTAAGTTGACATCTGTACGTCCCATGTTGTTCGCATAGGCATTAAAAAACAATCTTTCTGAATTTTGAGGTTTCTTCAATTCGACGTTGATCTGTCCCGCCATGTTTTCGAAACCGTTGGCTACGGAACCGATACCTTTCGCAATTTGAATAGATTCAATCCATGTACCTGCAATAGAATTTAAACCTAAAGGAGAAGCGAGCCCACGTGGCCCAGGTAAATTTTCAACGGTTAATTGGGTATAAATACCGCTAAGGCCTAGCATTTGAATCTGTTTACTGCCTGTTACTGCATCAGCACTGACGACATCGACGGAGGCGTTGGTTTCAAAGCTTTCGCTTAAATCACAGCAAGCCGCTTTGAATAACTCTTTTCCGGTAAGAACTTCTAGTCGTGCAGGTGTCATACGGTCAATATAATTTGAGCGTCGTGTTCCTTTAACCTCGACTTCCATCAACACATTACCCTTCGCTGTAATCATAATGACTTCATGCAGATCTTTGATGGTGATGGTGTCAGATTTCATCCCTACATAACTTACAACCAATTTGTTGAACCCTTCTTTGTGGTCCAATTTAAAAACACCATTTTCGTTTGTCCTTGTGTTTTTGGTTGGAAGGTTGGCCCAGTGTAAATTGGCGCCAATGATGGGTTTAAGATCCCCCTTTTCATTTTCTTCAACAACAACACCGGTAACGGTATGTGGATGATCATGGTTATCGGTTGTCACCGCTTTCTTTTCGGGTACTTTGCCATTTTCCAGTCGCGGATACATACAGCATTCATGGAGTTTAGCATAGGCTTCATCAGTGGCCACCAGGTTGTCAACATCATGACCAACCTGAGCAATATTTTTCTTGATTGCCTCCAACTGAACTTTTTGGGGGTTATATTTGATTTGCAATAGGTTGTCTCCTGCATTCCAAACGGCCGTTTCTACGCCATGCATTTTTGCGGCCGTTTCAATACGTTTTTTACACATAGCGCAATTTCCGGCCACTGTAAGTGTGCGCGTACTGTCGGTCTGTGCCTGTACAAATGCCAGAAAAAATAAGGATAGGATGGTCGTTGTATATATTTTTTTGAAAATTTGATTCATCATTTTAATTAAGAGTATTCGCTTCAACTAGCATTTAATTTTATCTTCATGATATCGCGCAACCACATGCATGGGGTACGGATTTATTTTTTTCAGTTCTACAATTTTTTTTGCTGAATGATTTAAAATCCATTTTTTTTTGTTCCGTGATAAGCTACGGAAAGATGAATGTTGGGAATAACAGTCTGCTATTCTCGCGAGATAGAAAAACTATAGTGGACTTCGATCAATTCAAGAAAATGAACTGCGTTCAGTGAAAAGAGGTGATATTAAATTCTAAAATTTTGATTGAGAATAAAAACAGGAGGGCTCTGTCTATTGTAGCTCGCAAAATCGGTATACGTTAGTTTAGAAAAATCGTCTTCCTCCCCAGCGAAATGATAATAATTAAGTATCCAATGAAGCGTAATTATTGCAGGAGAAAAATGGTTAAAATCAAGATTTTGTGTTACTCTGCTGAATTTATCGACCTTTTGTGCTTCGATCTTAACATCTTTACAGCTTCCTGTTTCATGACAGTGTTTCTGCTGTTTTTTTGCAGACTTGGCACACAGAGGGCAGGCCATATTATGGCTTTCCGATAACGATACACTTTGTGTTTCCCCTTGGCAAAAATGAAGATGCACTGAGGCACCACTTGCTGCGAGCAAATAGAAAAATAGGCCGATTAATAGTGCAATTTTCTTCATAGAAGCAAAAATAAAGAAAATATGTAATTTTTTTTTGTAATATTTTGGATAAATGTTATAACTTGTAGTAACAAATGAAAAACTAAAATTTACCAAAGTTATGAATTTATTATTTATCAATCCGGTCAGCTCGTATTTGCTAGCTATCTTTTTGATTGTTGGGGCAATTCTATTGTACAAGGGATTTTACCATCTGGCTCGTCGTATACAGGAATAGTACAGTATGTTCGGTGTTTTTTAGGAGCACTTTACAGGGAAACAGCCTATGTAGTTTAGTCCCTTAAATTTGACTACTCAAGGAAGATTTTATAAGAATGGGAACATTTTCTAGATGCTCCCATTCGTGTTGTTTATCGGCTTAATAAAGGGTCACTTTTTCCGGCATTTCCAATCTCTACACGACCTGCATATCGTTCTTCGAAGTTTAGAAAACCACTGCAAGTAAGGCTGAAGTCGTACCAAAAGTTTTGTTTAGCCAATTCAAAATGTATCGTGATGGATTGTCCACCTTTAAGTTGCAAACTTCTTTTTTCCTTTCCATAGCTGAGATCCTCAAAAATAAGTTGCTCGGTTGTTTTTCCATTGTTTGTACAGGAGAAAGACAAACGGCCAGTAAATGCTGCTTCATTTTTACTTTTTTCATACGTACAGCGGATCTTTACATGTGGATTATCCGCGTCGCCTTTAAATTCCCGATAAAATCCGTTTGGACCATGGATTTCGAGGTGGTACATTCTTTTGTCGAAGGCATCTAGCGGCCAATGGTCTGTTACATGATCTCCTGGAGCAACCGCATAATTTCTGGAGGTTCCAACTTCTCCTTTGTAGCTAGCAGCATGGTAAACTGTAAATGGTGCGCCTGCGGCCTGTTTGCCAAAAATTTTATCTGAAGCCTCAAATGTGACCAGGTAATCCCCTTTGGATTGGTATTCGCCATGCACATAAAGTTCATAAGGAAGGATACATGAATCCCGAAGCCCTTTTTCTTGTTTTGGGAAATAGGGTGAACTGCCGGGGTCTTGCTCTATTTGTTTGATCTCCATTGCGCTAAGCGCTTTGAACCCCATGGGAAGACTTTTGAACTTGGCTTGGTGAATCTCTTGGATAAAAGGTTCCCGCTCCAGCACAATAGGTTTGTTCATGGTTTCGCCATGATAGGGTCTAAATGCCGAAGTTAAGTCTCCACATACGGTACGCCGCCAAGTGCTGATGTTGGTTTCTTTTATATTTTTATTGATTTTGTGATTAATAAACTTCTCCAGGAATTGTAAACTGGAGGTATGGTCAAACACTTGTGAATTGACCCAACCGCCTCTGGTCCACGGAGAAGCAATAATCATCGGTACACGATAGCCAAGACCGATATTGCTTTCCCTTCCGCTTTCAGGATAATATTGCTCATCGCGGCGTACAAATTCCAACGCAGGGTTTATTCCCTCGGATACTTTTCCACTTTCTGTATCATCAGGGTTTGGTGCTGTAAAGGGTGCAAAGTGATCGAAATACCCATCATTCTCATCATAAGTAAGTATAAAAATTGTCTTTTTCCAAACTTCTGGATTTTGGGTGAGAATGTCCATAATTTCGCTGACATACCATGCGCCGAACCAAGGAGAATCGGGGTGGTCAGAAAAAAGCTGGGGCGGAGC
This sequence comes from Sphingobacterium sp. UBA5639, assembly GCF_002421245.1. Taxonomy (NCBI): domain Bacteria; kingdom Pseudomonadati; phylum Bacteroidota; class Sphingobacteriia; order Sphingobacteriales; family Sphingobacteriaceae; genus Sphingobacterium; species Sphingobacterium sp. UBA5639. Next base: position 130,414 of record NZ_DIJR01000028.1, on the reverse strand, counting down.
TAACCAAGATACGGTTGGAAGTTTACCCTCCTCAACATCTTTTCGGAATTGATACAGGACATCTCCTTTAGGGATCTGTAACTCGCGCTGTTGCCCCCCTTCTTGATAATGCATTGTTTCCAATTCCATATAATCTTGCTGCGCACTGTTGTTAACAAAGGCACGGCGATGAATATCTTTTGTCCGCTCGTCGAGCTTTTCAAAGTTATCGGCTGTATATCGCTGTAATTCTTCTTGAATATGCTTGAGATTTTTCTTTAAATCTTCAAGTGCTTCGGCAGCTGGTGTTTCGCTAATTTTGCGCTCGAGATCTTCTTTTTTTAGAGTCAGGAGCTGGCGATAGCGGGGATGATATTTGACCTGATATTGGGGGAAGTACTCCATCGGATTACAACCAAAATTGGCGAGCCAGCTGTTTGCCTCTCCACTATAACCAGCACTGCTTGAAGAAATTTCATTTTGATAGATTTTCCAGTCTACGCCTAATTCCGAAAGGCGTTCAGGAAAAGTGGTCCATGTTGCTTTCCCGCTAAACTCGGAGTCTCCATTCCAAACTAAGGCTTTTCCTGTCAGATTTTCCCGGATATTGGCCGTCCAGAAATAAAGCCGGTTTGGATTCGTGCCGGTGATGCTCGAACAAAAGTGTTGGTCACAGATTGTGAAAGAGTCTGCCAGAGAGTAGTAAAAAGGAATGTCTTCACGGGTATAATGTCCCATAGTCAACGGTAGATCGGCAAATTCTTTAAATCCAGAATGTTTTACATCCAACCATCTGTTCATTTTACCCTTATTCCTTGCGTCGGTTTGATCGGTCCAGTTGTGCGGAAGACAGCCCATCCAGGTAACTTTTGAATCTTTGATATCCAATCGGAAGGGGGCAAATGTTTCTCCGGATTTTTGCGTCTGAAACCATACTTTATTTCGATTGGGTTGACGGATAGCTCTTGGGTCATTGAAGCCTCTTACACCACGTAGTGTTCCAAAGGCATGATCAAATGAACGGTTTTCCTGCATTAATAAAACGACGTGCTCGGCATCATAAAAGGTGCTGCCCAATGCTGGATTAATAGCCATCGCCTTCGCAATAGCGGATGGAATAACATGGGAGAGAGATGCTCCCCCGGCAAGCATAGCCGCTTTCTTTAAAAAATCTCTTCGTGTATCCATGGTTATATCAGTATAGATTTGACGGGCCGCCTATTGCTTGGTTAATTAAGGCAGCAAAGATATTCTCTTTGAAAAAATACATTTTCAAAAACCGTCTTAAAAATAAGAGTTCGATCCAAGAAAAAAGACTTTAGATCGAACTCTTATTAAAAAAATAATGCTTTGCTAATTTTTAGCCTGTAGGTTAAGCTTTGATAGACGAGATAAATGCTGGGATTTGGTCGAGATAATCCGGTTCCTTTAACCGTTTTACAAATGCAGTACCTATAATGGCACCCGCCGTATGCTTGCTTGCTTTTTGAAAGGTCGGTTTATCGGAGATACCGAAGCCAACGATCAATGGATTTTTTAATTGGAGATCATGTATCCGCTTAAAGTAAGCTGCTGTATCGTCTCCAACATCAAGTGTTTTACCCGTCGTTGCATTGGAAGAAAGTAAATAAATAAAGCTCCTAGAAAGGCTGTCTATTTTTCTGACGCGTTCTTCAGAAGTCTGCGGTGTTACGATGAATATATTGGCGATCCCATTTTTCTCGAACGTCTCTTTGTAAAGTTCTTCGTATTCATCCATTGGTAGGTCGGGTATAATGACACCATTAACGCCTACATTTTTACATGCTTCACAGAATCTTTCCACACCAAATTGAAGTACAGGATTAAAGTAGCCCATCAAAAATACGGGGATACTGACATGCTTACGCAGGTCATTCAACTGATTAAATAACTTTTCTACAGTCATACCATTTGCCAAGGCAATTTCAGAACTGTGCTGAATGACAGGTCCATCTGCCACTGGATCGGAATAAGGGAAACCGATTTCCAGAAAGTCCGCGCCGGCATCTTCCAATTTCTTTGCAATATGGATTGTGCTGTCCAATGTTGGATACCCAGCTGTAAAATATATCGATAAAAGGGGGGTACCTTCTTTTTTCTCAATTGTATTCATGCCTTAAAAATCAAAGTATTTCATATAATTATCTAGATCCTTGTCACCACGTCCAGAAAGACAGACAACGACAGTCTCATCGCCTTTAAAAGGTATTTTTTCCAGATAAGCCAGCGCATGAGAACTCTCAATAGCCGGTATGATACCTTCTAATCGCGTAAGCTCAAGACCTGCACGCATCGCTTCGTCGTCAGTTACGCTGACATAGTTACCTCTACCGGATTTGAATAACCAAGCGTGTTGGGGGCCAATACCAGGATAATCGAGTCCCGCCGATATGGAGTAAGGTTCGATGACCTGGCCATCCGCTGTTTGCATAAGTATAGATCGGCTTCCATGTAAAACTCCCTCTTTTCCTAATGCTGTTGTAGCAGCGGATTCGCCTGAATCAACACCGTGTCCAGCGGCCTCTACGGCATACAATTGAACCGATTCTTCATCGAGGTAATGATAGAACATACCTGCCGCATTGGAGCCTCCACCGACACAGGCCAATACAATATCTGGATTTTCTCTTCCTGTTTTTGTCAAGAGCTGTTTTTTCGTTTCGGCAGAAATAATAGACTGAAAGCGAGCAACCATATCGGGATAAGGATGTGGTCCCACAACAGACCCAATGATATAATGGGTGTCGACAGGATTGTTGATCCAATCTCGCAAAGCTTCATTGGTAGCATCCTTTAGCGTTTTGGACCCTGATGTTGCCGGAATAACTTCGGCACCCATCATTTTCATCCGTGCTACATTTGGAGCCTGACGTTGAATATCAACTTCTCCCATGTACACTGCACATTGTATACCTTTGAGTGCACAGACGGTCGCTGTGGCTACGCCATGCTGTCCTGCGCCTGTCTCCGCAATGATGCGCTTTTTGCCCAGGCGTTCCGCTAATAGAATTTGGCCAATGGTATTGTTGATTTTATGCGCTCCGGTATGGTTAAGATCCTCCCGTTTTAAGTAAATCGTAGTTCCATATTTTTCAGATAGACGCTTGGCATGATATAATGGAGAAGGACGTCCGACATAATCGCTGAGCAGTTGGTTAAATTCCTCCTGAAAGCTCTCTTCTTCGATAATTTTGAGATATTCTTCACGTAGCTCTTTCACATTTGGATAGAGCATCTCAGGGATATAGGCTCCTCCAAAGGGACCATAATATCCTTTTTCATTGACTTGATATATACTCATTTTTTAATTGTATTTATACTGTGGCTTAATAGCGCAATATCTTTTAAGCCGGGTTCTACTTCAAATTTTGAATTTAAATCCAGGGCATATAGTCGTGGATCATTTCTTTCTAGCGCTGTTTTGATATTTTCGGGATCTAAACCACCGCTGAGAAAATAGGGGGTAGTAAGTTTGTATTGGTCCAATAGGGACCAGTCAAATTGTACTCCTGTACCACCATAGGAACTACTTTTGGTATCAAATAAAAAGTAGTCCACAACTTTAGCGTAAGGATCAAGCTGTATCCAGTCAAAGTTTTGATCAACTCCGAAGGCTTTCAAGATGATAACCCCTGATTTTTCTTTCAATTCAAGACAGAATTCGACAGATTCATCGCCATGCAATTGAATTACATTTAGTTGGAATTCAGTTATTTTATCTAGAATTGCTGAGAGGCTAGCATTGACGAAAACGCCGACTTTGCTTAGGCCGTCAAGCTCCTTAATGTATGCGGAGGAGCTTTGACCAACATAACGTTTGGATTGATCATAAAATATAAATCCCATATAATCGATGCCCAAGGAAGCTACAGCGGTTATATTGTCGGGATATTTCATACCACAAACTTTTACTTTGACCGCCATTTTATTTTTTGATTAGTTTTTGGAAACTTCGTAAAGCTTTACCTCCCATCAATGAACCTTCTGCTTCATAAAAACAGTCGCCAAAAGATTTTTCGGGGTTAAAGGTCTTGATCGCAAATGCGGCATTGGTCAAAACAACATTGTTCTGCACATCTGTACCCTGATTGTTCAATATCGATAAGAATGTGTGGGCGGCATCCGCTATCGTTTCACCTCCTGTCAGCTCCTGGGCTGAGACTGGGGTGAAACCAAGCTCTTCCATGTTGTAGTAATTTTCCCCTTGGTTGTTGATTAACTTAAAATCACCGGTCATGGATATCTCGTCATAACCGTCCAAAGCATGAATAATGGAATATTGTTTGTTGGTGTTTTGGTATAAATAACCATACAGTCTTGCCAATTCTAAACTAAATACACCAACAGACTGAAATCTAGGATTGGAAGGATTTGTCAATGGCCCTAACATGTTAAAGAAAGTCTTAACACCCAATGCACGACGTATCGGGGCAACAGTTTTCATTGCAGGGTGAAACAATGGTGCATGGAGAAAACAGATGTTGGCTTCATCAAGCTGGCGTTGTAGTTCAGCCTTATCGTTGCTGAATTGATAGCCTAAATATTCCATGACATTGGAAGAACCACAGCTCGAAGATACCCCGATATTACCGTGTTTTGCGACATGGTAACCAGCCCCAGCTGTGATAAAAGATGCTATTGTCGAGATATTAAAGGTATTTTTACCATCCCCACCTGTACCGCAAAGGTCAATTAAATCATAACCATCAAAATCCAGTTTGAGACATAAATCATACATCGCATCCCTAAACCCTCCAAGCTCTTCAACGCGAATGCTGCGCATACCATAAGCGGTCATAAATGCCGCAATTTGGTGGCTGTCATATTTGCCCATGGCAATGTTGGTTAGAATCTCGTAGGCCTCTTGCCGAGAAAATGTCTTGTATTCAAATAAATGCGCTAAAATTTCTTTCATGGTAATTTAAATAAAAAAAGGGCTTACCTTATTTAGGCAAGCCCATCATATCTTGACGTATTAATCAAATAATGCAATAGGAATTTGCCACAACGTTATTCGTTGTGCCACCACCAAGCTTTATTTGAGACAGTTGTTATCATTGTTGTTTTTATTAATACAAATATGGTTGATAGAATTATAAAATGCAAGTGTTTTTATTGAAAAATTTTTAAGAAAGCATCATTGGCTTAATATTGCTCACAAATATGCTGTAAAATAAAACCTGATAAGCGCGCATTTATGTAAGCCTGAGCGTGATATTTAAGGGTTATAAGAGCAGGTATCTGATAAAATGGGGGCGATGAAAACAAGATGAAAATTAATAGAATACAAAATGGGCCTTATTGTTACCTTTAGAGACTAATGTAAAAGAAGCTATTTTTCTATCACGAATAACGGCAGCAAATACAAAACGCTTGAGGTATTTGACAAAGTAGACTTGTTGTGGATCAATACCTTCGAGATCGATATCACTTGTTTCTTTTCTTCCCGCTTGAGCAAAGCTAAGATATTCCAGTTGGTTGATATTTTTGCTCTGTACATTTATCCTGATTTCATCGATGCTTGCCAATAAGTATTCTTGCAGGTCTTCGTTTAGTTTTTTTGATGTGATTAGATCTTGACTTAGTATAATATCAGTAGCTAGACTAGGATCATGTAAACGTTGGACAAACCTTTTTAAAACAACAATATATTCATTGGATGTTTGTTGTTCCTGAGCAAATAAGCTTTGGCTGACCATACAGCTAATCAATAGGAACAACAATAGCTTTAATTTTATCTTCATATCTGTAAGACTTAGTTTCATCTAAATGGATTAAAACTAGGGAATAAAAAAACTCGGGAGCTAATCGGTATACACCATACTGAGGTGTCTCCGAAAAGAGGGGGATGTTTTCAATAAAAAACGCCTTTATTAAAAAGGCGTTTTTTATTTTTTAGTATTCATCTTCATTGAAGAAGAAATCGTCTTTTGTTGGATAGTCGGGCCAAATTTCTTCGATATTTTCATATGGCTCACCATCGTCCTCAAGAGATTGTAAGTTTTCAATCACCTCAACAGGTGCACCCGAACGAATAGCGTAATCGATTAATTCATCTTTTGTTGCTGGCCATGGTGCATCTTCTAGATGCGAAGCTAATTCTAATGTCCAATACATATAAAAACAATTTAAGTTCTCTATTTTCGCAAAACTATGATTTAATTTAACTTAAGCAAGTAAATCACGTGTTATTTTTGTGGTTTTAATGTAAGTGGTTGATTGTTAACGTTATAATATTTTTAGATATTCTCAAAATCACTTCCCTTTTCGTTTAACGCATTAAGTCTTGGGGACACGGATTTAATATCAGGATTTGGATAATCATTTTCGATCAAGCCATCTCGCATGCGTACAATACGGTGTGCATGTAATGCGATATCCTCTTCATGAGTCACTAGGATAATGGTATTGCCCTTGGAGTGAATTTCTTCCAGTAGACCCATAATTTCAATAGACGTTTTGGTATCAAGGTTTCCTGTTGGCTCATCGGCAAGTATAATGGATGGATCGTTGATCAACGCTCTTGCAACAGCCACACGTTGTCGTTGTCCTCCTGAGAGCTCGTTCGGCCTATGATCCATACGATGTCCTAAGCCGACACTTTCCAATGCTGCAGTAGCTTTTTCCTCACGTTTAACTTTATTATAGCCCGCATAAATTAGGGGAAGTGCAACATTTTCAAGTGCTGTATTCTTTGGTAATAGGTTAAACGTTTGAAAGACAAAACCAATTTCTTTGTTTCTTACTTCGGCGAGTTCATCGTCAGTCATGTCACTCACATTAATCCCGTTGAGGATATATTCTCCCCGGCTAGGGGTATCCAAACAACCGAGAATGTTCATTAACGTGGACTTGCCTGATCCTGAAGGCCCCATTAAGGCAACAAATTCTCCTTTATGGATGTTGAGTGTAACGGAGCTTAAGGCATGAATTGTTTCTGCACCAATTTGGTACTCTCTGGCAATATCCTTGATTTCGATTAAGATCTTTCCTGACATATTTTTTGGAGATTCTCTAGGTTATGAAAATACGATTTATTCTTCATAATCCAATAGGAATGCATTTTGTCATATACAACTTTTTCTAGTTCCGATGCATTATCATCGTTAAAATCTTTAGTCTCTATCGGCTTGAATACATGTATTTTAACTATTCCCGGCCGAGATCCTCTTTTCGAGCCGTCATCGAAAAAGATATCCCAGGCATTTTCTATAATAATGGGTACTGTGGGAACGTCATTCTGAATAGCAATTCGAAAGGCTCCGGATTTAAATGCGTGAATCTGTGGGGGGAAACCATCGTCGATTTTTCCTTCTGGGAAGATAACCACACTTCTTCCGCTTCGGACGAGTTCATTGGCACGTTGAAAAGCCTTGAAAGAAGATACTTTACTTCTTCTTGTGACCGGGATATCTATTGTTTTGAAAAAAATGCGTGTAACCGGGTTTTTAAGCAGGGAAGCTTTTCCAATAAATGAAAAAGGAGCGGGGCACAAGTAGGTAAGGGCTGTTATATCCAAGACCGAAGTATGATTGGGACACAATACCATGGAACGGTTCCAATCTATTTTTGATTCATAGCTCACCTTAAAAAATACACCAGCTAAGGCCGAACCACCAACTGATACCCAGCGTCGCATACGGGCAATCCGAGCATAATTTTTTTCGGGACGTCGTGCTAAAAAATAGATGTAAGGGAAAAACAGAAGAAAAACAAGTAGAACGCTGATAAAATACCAATACCGATGGAGTTTTTTGAGCAATAGGATCATACAAGTCAACTAATTTTGACCTAAAGTAAAAAAAGAAAATGGATAATTAATTATCCATTTTCTTTTTTAGTCTACTGTAAAACCATACTTCTTGTAAATACGCTTGGCTGTTGGCGAGTCCATGAATTTTAAAAAGTCATCTGCAGCCTGCGTATGCGGTGCGTTTTTCAATTTTGCAGCAACGTAAGTTGCGGTTGTATTTTGCGCATCAGGAATGGTAATCCCTTCGACAGGATGGCCAATTAGTTTTTGATAAACGACTTCAGAAGCCCAAACTGGAGCCGCATCAGCCTGTCCATACAATACACGCATGGGGCTTTCGCGATGGTGGATCTTAGTCAGATAAGTGCTGCCGTCGTTGACCTTATCTTCCATGATTTTTTTGACGAGTTGTTCGCCCCCGGCTTTTCTATAGGATGCTTTGATCTGCTCCCCAATTCCTTCCCATTGGGGATTAGGCATGCTGATACGAACTTTGTCATTCCCCAGATCATTCAATGTGCTGATATTAGCGGGATTTCCTTTTGGAACCATCAAACAGATATTGTTATAGCAATACACCTGCGTATGGCTAAAATAATCTGCCATTTCGTTGATCGCCCGTTTACTCGCCGTGTAAATATCGGGTTTATGCGTAATGCGTAGATTGCCTATCGTAATTGAACCGCCTTTAATCTGCTTGGCTAAAATGCCTGGTGGCAGTGTTTCAACAAAAATACGTTCGTATTGTGGGTATTCTTGTTTGAATGATGCGAGTAGATCATCGACGACCATAAATTGATTGCCAGCGAAAAAAACGGTAAGCTGCGGATTCTCGATATCACCATATAAATCTGGAATATTGTCTATTCCGGGTACCGTAAAATTTAGCGCCGATTCTGGTGGAGTATTCCAGGGCGGATCAAAACGATGTTCTTGTGCCTTAATTTCCTGGACACCCAATAATGCTATTGTTAGACCAAGCAGTAGAAAATTTCTCATTATACTATGGTTTAACGATAACCCAACCTTCATTTGCGCGTAAGATTAATTCACCATTTCCGCTAGGAACATAACCTATAAAATCAAATAGCTCTTCTTTGGCAATATGTTTCTCTTCCAACGTATTCAGGCATTGCGCTACGATAACGCCTTTCTCGACGAGATCTTTCAAGGGTTTCTCGTATTGGCTGTTCTTTTTTAGGTAGGCTTCGGTACCGCCAGAAAATGCAACCAGTTCAATTTGTAAACGTCCTTTTAATCGCGGGTCCTTCAAGACATTGTTAATATTGCGAATTGCTTTTTCAATTGTTTTTGGATCATTGCTGTCCAGTTGATAGATAGCTTTATACGCTTTTTTCTTCGCAACGGCACCGCTGTATTGATGGTTATCGAGCAACAATTTATTGTCCTGTGCTTTCGCTTGAATAGTCATTATCGCTAATAAAATACAAGCGATTGTAAATTGTTTTTTCATATTTATTATTGATTTAAAGGGATATGTATGTTTAAAAATTAAAAGGTCCGAGTTTATGTTGTTCTATACTAATGTTATCGGCATAAGGTGGATAGGGGCTATCTTTGGGCTTTTTGCTTAGATTAGGATAGTCCAATTGCTTATCTGTTTTTTGAGGTCTATCGAAAGAATTGATATACGCCGCCACATCATAGGCTTCGTCGTCTTTCAACTGAGGTGCATCATAAGTTGCGCCTAAAGGCATATTCGCTTTGATAAAACGGGCCGCGGTAAGCAATCGTGCCATCCCCGCGCCATCATTGTAGCTGTCTTTACCCCATAAGGGTGGATATTGATATCCTTTGCCAGCTGTTTGAGGCAGCCCCTGTCCATCTCGTCCATGACAACTGGCACATTTGTTCTCAAAGACCACTTGACCATGTTTCAGGTCCGCCGCACGGTTGGGAATATCCATTTTTATAAATCCTTGGCCTGCCAACCGACCTTTATTAACTGTATTCACGCTGATGTTCTTGATATAGGTGACAATAGCCCTCATTTCCTTGCTGTTTTCGGGAATAGCTCGACCATTCATACTCCGCTCAAAACAACCATTGATGCGCTCTTCAAGTGATTCAATCTTATTTTCTCGTCCAATATAGGTTGGAAAGACATTGGTGAGCCCGACGTAAGGAGCAGCAAAAGCCTTTGTGCCGCCATTAAGATGGCAGCTGCTACAGGCCAGCTTGTTTCCAATCTTGACTTCACCATCATAAAAATAATCGTATGTGTTTTTAATTAGCTTTTCACCATAACTGGCCATTTCACCTTCGGGGCTATCTTTGAAGGAGATTTCCTTAAATTGGGAAACGTGTGTAATAAGGGAGTCGTTGTGTATATCAATAGCATCTGCTCGGTTTTTCCGATTCTCATGTTTGAGTGGAAACACACATAAAGTTGTACAAGTAATGACCAATGCGACGATGATCCAGCTGAGTGCCTTTAAGTAATTTGTAAGTTTTTTATAATCCATTCCGCTAATTCATTTGTACAAATCTATGCGGCTCCAACCTGGAATTAAAACGAAGTTTGTTTATGAGACATAACATTTGGTTATAACTTGAAGTTTTGCCGTAGACAGAATTGCAGAAACTGGTTGGGCGTACCGGCAAGTCCTCCATATAAATGGGTAAAATAGAAGTAACGTTCTATTGTCAATTGTGGAATATCGACAATGGTCAATAAATTATTTAACACTTCTTTTTGCACCGTATGAATTGACAAAAAAGCAAAGCTGTTGCGACGGGCAAGGTAGCCTTTGATACTCTCTGTTGAAGGTAAGATCATTTCTATCTGTACTTCGGATAGATTGATGCGGTTATCTTTTAGTGCGTTCTCAATAATTGTTCGTGTACCCGAGCCCTGCTCGCGTAGTACCAAAGGTAAGCGTGTGATATCGGATAATACTGGATTTTTTAATTGATCTAATAGTGGGTTTTGGCTATTTGTGACAAGAACCAGTTCATCCTTCATAAAAGGAATGTATTTCAGGGCCCGGTTGTCGGTAGACCCCTCCGTGATACCTAAATCCAATGTTTTATCAATAAGCTGTTCCTCAATACTGCGGCTATTGGATTGAAAAGACTGAATACGGTTGTTGGGGTATTGGGATAGAAAATCAGCAAGTAGAGCGGGTAAAACATATTGGGAGATGGTTGTGCTGGCTCCCAACACCAGATTTCCTTTTCGTCCTTCTTGCAATTCCTGTATTTCTTGGCCCGCCTGATTGTATAGATTGATAATCTGTTGGGCATATTTATAAAGAATTTGACCTGAATCGGTTAAATTAAGATTGTTACCCTTTCTTTCGAAGAGTGGTACGCCAAGTTTCTTTTCTAGTTCTTGGATGTTTTTGCTTACTGCTGGTTGCGAGATAAAAAGGGCAGCGGCCGTTTTGGTGAAGTTAAGGTGCTGAGCAGCAGTGTAAAATACAATTAAGCGGAAGTCAAAATCCATAAAACGATAAAGGGTTATTTCTAAAATTTAAAAATAACCCTTTATCTAATGAAAAACTAAATTATTTGCTTAGTTCCGCGTAATATTTATGAAATAAAGGTATTGTTGAAATTCCCATTAGGTAATTCTCAATACCATATTTTTCATTTGGCGAGTGCAGGTTGTCACTATCCAAACCGAAGCCTAGAAGTACTGTTTTTAAACCCAATACTTCCTCAAAAAGAGCAACGATTGGAATAGATCCGCCACCCCGAGTTGGGATCGGTTGAACACCAAATGTTTCATGTAGCGCTCTCTCTGCTGCTTTGTAAGCAATGCTGTCGGTCGGTGTCACGACAGGCTCACCACCATGATGGGGCTTTACTTCAACTTTCACATAATCTGGTGCAATAGATTCAAAATGTTTTTTGAAAAGCTCCGTAATACGGTGAGAGTTTTGGTTTGGTACAAGACGCATGGAGATTTTCGCATTCGCTTTTGATGGAAGTACTGTTTTGGCGCCTTCACCGATATAACCACCCCAGATACCATTTACCTCCAAGGTTGGTCGAATACCGGTGCGTTCTAATGTTGTGAAACCTTTTTCTCCCCAGACATTTTGGATACCCAGGTCTGTTTTGTATTCTTCAATGTCAAAAGGTGCTTCATTTAATGCTTTGCGTTCTTCGGCGGTCAATTCGACAACATCATCATAAAATCCAGGGATAGCGATATGATTGTTTTCGTCATGTAATGATGCAATCAGTTTTGCTAATATCGTCGCCGGATTGGCTACTGCTCCACCATATACGCCGGAATGTAAATCTCTATTAGGCCCCGTAACTTCAACTTCAACATAAGAAAGGCCGCGTAAGCCAGTTTCTAAAGAAGGTTGCTCCATGCTGATCATCGAGGTATCAGAAATAACGATAACATCTGCTTTCAGTCTCTCTGTATTTTCTTTAACAAACGTGCCCAAATTGACTGAGCCTACTTCCTCTTCACCCTCAATCATAAATTTGATGTTACATGCTAAAGCATCATTTTTAATCATGTATTCGAAGGCTTTTACATGCATATAAAACTGACCTTTATCGTCGGCAGAACCACGTGCATAAATTTTGCCATCACGGACCGTCGGTTCGAAAGGAGGGGTATCCCACAGCTCGTAAGGATCAGCAGGTTGTACATCGTAGTGACCATATGTCAACACTGTAGGAAGTGCCGGATCGATAATTTTTTCTCCATAAACGATTGGATTACCAGCGGTAGGACAGACTTCTACATTGTCCGCTCCGGCTTCACGCAATTTCTGAGCAACAAAGTCAGCAGTTTTTTCCACATCTCCTTTAAATTTAGGATCGGCACTTACTGATGGTAAACGCAATAAATCAAACAACTCATCTAAAAAACGTTGCTTGTTTGCTTCTACATATTCTTTAATGTTTTGCATATTGTTTGTGTTTGAAACAAATTTACACAAATCGACACATTTAACTCAATTTGTTGTAACCTTTTCGGGAATAGCCGTGACTAATGTAAAAACTAATTCAAATAATTATGGAAAAGCAATCAGTAGCAGCCGTTTTGGGCGTCGGATTATTTACGTGTATTACCTTGTGTGTTTATTTTATTATGCGTTATCGAAGTGCCACAGTACACCTACCTAGCGAAAGTAGGAAAAAGGAGTCTTTGGATTGGCAAAAACCCGGAATTTTGGTCCTTGGTATCGGAGTAGGTCTGTTCATTGTCGGGATTTTGGATAACTATATCAATACAGACTTGCCAGATTCACTTGCCGTAGCAATTTTGATTATTTCTGCAGGAGTTGCGATGATAATTGCTAACCGATTGGATAAAAAACGCGATATTTAACCCGCCAATGGATGAAATCTATATTCGAAAAGTTCTGTCAGGTGATGTGGAATCTTATCGTTATTTTATAAAAACGTATAAGGATATGGCATTTTCTGTCGCTCTTTCTATTGTGAAGGAAGAGCATTTGGCAGAAGATGCCGTTCAGGATGCATTTATAAAATGCTATCAATCGCTGTCTTCCTTTAAAGGGAAATCTAAATTTAGTACCTGGTTTTACCGGATTGTGGTGCATGTGGCTTTTAATGCCGTTCGACATAAGAAACTGGACCTGGTCAATTTTGATCTTTCCCACCATGACACATCGCATGAGGATTCTGTATTGGATGAAATAATCGCGCATGAAAGAAAAGAAATGATCAACGATGCACTCACTATCCTGCCCGCCCGGGAGTCTGTTGCATTACGTTTATTTTATTTAGAAGAACAGTCTATGGATGAAATCCAGGAAATTATGGGCTGGACATTGGCAAATACAAAAGTGATCTTACACCGGGCCCGTAAAAATATGCAGATCATCTTGAGTCAGTTAATTAAAAAAGCAGAGTATTATGGATAAGCAGCAGGAAAAATTCAGAAGGGTTATGCAAATGAGCAAAATAGAAATGCCATTCGACGATTTTGAACAACGGATCATGGGCAGCATCGTAGCGCTTGAGAAAGATAAAGAAAAAGCCCTGTCAAATAAAAAGTATGCGATTACATTTTTTCTCCTTGGGACTGTTTGCGGAATCCTGTTAAATAATTATCTGATGGCCAAAATTGAAGTTGCAGATATAACCCCGGATCTTAAAAATTATAGTGCGATAGCTTGTCAAATATCTTTTGCCCTATTGATATGCTTCTTTTGTCTGCAGTTGTGGCGGTTGATCAATATGCAACAGAAAAAACATTATCAAGTCTAGCAAAAAATCTTTTTTTGAGTAAAGGTATAGGACCTGAGTTTTTGTACAAAGGACTTCCTATTTCGTTCAAATAGTGGGGGCGTGGGCCAAAATTAGTTTTTTTAGAAATAAAATTAAATTTACTGTAACAAAACATTGGTTTTATCTACTAATGTTATATTGATATTAATTTACTATCCAACAATTTTATGAAAAGAGTTTTACAAATGCTCTTATTTTTCATTTTTGCTATTCCTGGTCTGGCTTTGGGTCAATCCAAGATTGCTGGAAAAATAAGTGATGTAAAGGACCAACTAAAGTTATCAGACGCAACAGTTATGCTATTGACTGCTAAAGATTCTATATTAACAGGCTTTACCCGGTCTGATGAAAATGGTCTATTTTCCTTAGCCAAGCCCGATACAGGATCTTATGTGCTTATTGTGAGTTACCCCAAGTATGGTGATTTTTATACGGAGATCCAATCCGGTGTGGATTATTCCAAATTGGCTATTGGTCTAACAAACACAGCTACATTATTACAAGAAGTCATCGTTACGGGCCGTATCCCAATCACTATTAAAGGTGATACCACTGAATATGACGCCGGCAGTTTTAAAGTTGAGAAGAATGCCAAAGTTGAAGACCTGTTGAAAGCTTTGCCCGGCATCACGGTTGATGCATCTGGAAAGATTACTGCACAAGGTAAAACAGTCAAAAAAGTATTGGTAGACGGCGAGGAATTTTTTGGCGATGATCCGACGCTGGTAACGCGCAACATCCGATCGGATATGGTGGATAAAGTTCAGGTTTACGAGAAAAAATCCGAGCAGGCAGAGCGAACAGGAGTGGATGATGGTCAGCGTGAGCAAACTATCAATGTAAAGCTAAAAGAAGGCTCTAAAAATGGCATGTTCGGAAAAGCGCTTCTTGGTGGTGGAACCGACGACTACTATATGGGGCAATTGATGTTGAACAAGTTTAAGGGTTCGCAAAAAATATCAGTTTATGGGCTTTTCGGTAATAATGGTACCACGAGCATGAACTGGCAGGATGCCCAAAAGTATGGTGGTGATTCAGGTGTATCCTATGGTGATGACGGATCGATGAGCTGGTCTAATTTTACGGATCCTTTTTCTGGACAAGGAGTTATTGGTGTACCTAAAGCCATAAATTCGGGCGTTAACTTCTCGGATAAATTTGATAAAGATAAACATACAGTCAACATTAACTATAAATACGGAAGATTGAGGAGTGATGGAAATGATGAGACGATTACAACAGGTTTGATCAATAACAAATCGGTGAAGAATATAGATTCCGAAAATGACCAGCATCGTGCGAATCTGAAATATGACCTGAAATTAGATTCGTTAAATCTCCTAACCATACGAGGTGGAGCATCAAGAAAGAATCTTTGGTCAGATAACAAACGTGAAGCTTATCAGTTTGGCCAAAACGCAGACACAACCATTGCCGAGAATACAAGGGAATTGGTGAAAAATAATATCAACGAGTTCAACTTGAGTACCTATTTTACCCATAAATTCAAGAAAAAGGGACGTTCTTTTACATTTGATGGTCAATGGAAAAGAAATGAAATGAAAGGTACTGGGCATTTAAATTCTGACCTGAGAAATTATAGCTTAAAAACAGATTCAACTACAGATCAAAGTAAGGTACGTAACAATACAAGTGATGTGCTAAGCGCTTCAATTTCCTATACCGAACCTTTGTCCAAAATTTGGAACCTTGTTGTGGGAACTGGAATTGAGCAAAGTAATAGTAGTTCCATCGTGGAGTCTTTCAATAAGGATGGAGAGGGAAATTACACGCAATTGGATCGTCGTTTCAGTAATAACTATGATTTTGATAGAAGCAGCAATAGGTACAAATTGGCTATAGTCCATACAACTGAAAAATTTAAGTTCACGGTGGCTAATAATTTCAATAATGACAAATTGAAACAGTTCAATAACTATACAAGCGAGGGGATTACAAGAAGTTACTTTACTTACAATCCAAATGTAAGTGCAGGCTATTCCTTTACAAAAACTAAGGGGTTATGGATGAATTATACCGGTAAAAATCAATTGCCTTCTTTGAGCCAGATCCAACCGATATTAGACAACTCAGACCAGATTAATCGCTATTTGGGAAATGAAAACCTAAAACCTTCTTTTAGAAATTCATTGAATCTGAATTATAATTCGTTCCGTGTGTTGACCGGGAATTACGTGTATGTCGGCGGTAATATTTCTACCGAAAAGAATCCGATTACGCAGAATATCGATACACTAAAAGGAATCAATACATATACTTGGAATAATGTTGATGGTAAGACAAATACTTCGCTGAACGTATGGTCTGGAGTTTATTTCAAGTTGAGCAAAAAACTTGGCTTGTCCAACTCGCCACAGTTTTATGTGAATATGAGTGACAACTATAACATGTTCAATCACCAATTGAATAAAGTAAATACGACGAACTTTAATTTTACGTATAATTTTAAAAGAGATACCAAGACAGGTTTAAATTTTGACCTGAACTTTAGTCCACAATATCGTTTGATGAAATCAAGTTTGGAACGCAATACCAATAGCAATGGTTTCGTATTCGCTTCCAACGGAAGTGTGGAGTATTTCTTCAACAAAACATTTAAGGTTTACACGAATTATACCTACTCCTATGAGGCAGCGACCAAAGCTTTTGATGAGAAGTTTGAGCAGTTTTTGTTGCATCCGGGTGTAAGCAAGAAATTCTTGAAAAATGAATCGTTGGTGTTGGATTTTATGATCAATGATGTTCTTAACCAAAACAAGGGCTTTAGTCGTTCGGCATCGACTTCTGTCTTTACGCAACGTCGATATGATACGATACGCAGATATTATATGCTTAAACTATCATGGGATTTTACAAAAATGTTTTTATAAAATATTAAGCGAAATACAATGTTAAAATATATCTTTTTTCTCTTCTTCTGTTGTTCAGCCTTTGGTCTTAAAGCACAGTATACGTTGTTTGGTCGATCGGGAACTATTTCCTACGATAAGACGATGTATATGAAGAATATCGTAAGTAAAAAATTCATCGCTAAAGCCGATGATAACTCAAAACAATTTTTTGAGCGTATAATACCGAGATTACCAGAAAGTGCCGTGTTAAAGAAGTCTATGAAATTTAATACCACGGAGACTTTGTTTGAGTCGGTAAAAGACGAGAGCCTGGATGCGGAGATTAAGCAGTATATTATGATGCTTGCGCTAGACTTTGATGCATCCACACTTTCAAATATGTCCAACCGATCTTTTTTGAGATACAATGATATTGTAGGTGAAAAAATTATTGTTCAGGATTCCATGAAGCGTATCAAATGGAAAATCACCGATGAATACCGTGAGATCGCTGGGTACAATTGCAGGAGAGCCAATGGTATTACACCGGATTCCATTTATGTCATTGGATATTACTGCAATGAAATTCCGATCAGTGGTGGCCCAGAGTCCATCAATGGTCTCCCCGGAATGATTTTAGGCTTGGTTGTACCTAGTCAGCACGTTTCCTATTTTGCAACAAAAGTTGAACTCAGCAACACCGTAGTGATGGACAAAAAGAAATTCGAGAATACCAAAGTCAAACGAATGACAAGAAAGGCCATGACAGATCAGATTACAAGTGTGCTGTCTCAACACATGAATAAAGAAACTGTTCAATTTATTATGGAACTTGGCAATTTATAAAGATCACAGCATGCTGTTTATACAATATGTTGCATATTTCTAACTGTTTAGATAAAAAAGCTCTTCAAAAGAAGAGCTTTTTTTATGGTTTTTAGTTTGTATTACATTGTTAGTCAATTGTTTGTTTTATTTTTTAATACCTTTTTATTGCTTGTATTTTTTTTGGGATAAACTGAAATTAACTGAAACAAAATATTAGTTTTGTGCACGAATTTTATTATTTATATAATTATATACTATCCAAAACCATATTATGAAAAGAGTGGGGCAACTACTTTTACTTCTTTTATTCTGTTTCTGCGGAATAGTTCATGCTCAATCGCGAATTGAAGGAAAAATCAGTGATGTAAAGGATCAGCTTAAGCTGCATAATGCAACAATTATGTTGTTAACTGCCAAAGATTCTATTTTGACCAATTTTACCCGTTCAGATGAACAAGGTAAGTTCTCTCTTGAGCGACCAGATACGGGACAATATTTTATCATTGTAACCTATCCGAAGTATGGTGAATATTACGCGGAGATCTTGCCAGGGCAGCATTACAATAACCTATCTATTGGAATGACCAGCAGCGCAACCTTGCTGGAGGAAGTCATTGTAATGGGACGGGTGCCCATTAGTATCAAGGGGGACACAACGGAATATGATGCTGGAAGTTTTAAAGTGGAAAAGAACGCCAAAGTTGAAGATTTGTTGAAAGTCTTACCTGGGATTACCGTCGATGCCTCTGGAAAAATTACTGCCCAAGGAAAAACAGTGAAGAAAATGCTTGTTGACGGGGAAGAGTTCTTTGGTGACGATCCCATTTTAGTAAGCCGGAATATTCGTTCTGATATGGTTGATAAAATTCAGGTTTATGAAAAGAAGTCTGATAAGGCTGAGAAAACAGGAATTGATGACGGTGAACGTACACAGACAATCAACGTGAAACTAAAAGAGGAAGCTAGACGCGGAATATTCGGAAAAGTTGATGTCGGTGGAGGTAGCGATAAATTCTACGCTGGACAGGGCTTTTTGAACTATTTTAATCAATCGTTTAAAGCTTCGGCTTATTTGATTGCAAGCAATACCGGGAAGACCGGTCTCAGCTATGATGAAGTGAATAGTATGGGGGGAGATTACGATGGCGGTGATAATTTTAATGGCGAAGGTATTCCCAAATCCTTGAATACAGGATTTTTATATTCGGATAAAACCGCTAACAAAAAACATGCTTGGCGGATCGACTATAAGCATATCCGATCTGATGTTGATCTGGATCGCAGTGTGTTTACGCGCAATGCGGCACGCGACACGATATTGACTAGCAATAGCAGCACATTGGCGTCAAATGAGAACAGAAAGCATAATATTGGTTTGAAATATGAATTTAAGGTCGATTCCATGTCGGATTTAACGGTCTGGGCAGGTGCAAACAAAAGACATGATAATAGTTCTTCAGAGACACAATCAACTACTGTAAATCAATTTGATCAAAAGATCAACAATAACATGCGGAAGTTTACGAACGATTCTAAGTCAGAACAGTATAATGCCTCAGCACTCTATGTAAGACGTTTTAAAAAGAAAGGCCGTTCGTTATCATTCAACTATTTTACATCAGGTAATAAACAGGATGGTGAGCAAGATTTGTTTTCTAAACTCAAATTTTACAAAGAAGGGAATGCTGAAAGAGATTCGACTCTCGACCAGAAGAAATTTGTGAAAAACAGCTCTTTTTCCACGGGCGGTGAATTCGCTTATTCCGAACCGATTTCAAAAAAGATGATCCTTTCTTTTGAATATGGATTGAATCTCAACAGAAATAACAACGCAGTTAGATCTTTCGATAAAAATCAGCATACCGGTACTTTTGATAGGCTAGATAGTTTGTATAGCAATGATTTCTTATATAAAACGATAAAAAACACCTATAATTTCGCAATTAATTATAAACCCCTGGAAAAGCTAGTGATTAATGTCTCGAATAAGTTCGAAAACAGTAATCTGTCACAGTTAAACCGGATGGAAAATTCGAGACTCTCACGATCTTTTTTTGTCTATAATCCGGTGGCTAATGTTAATTATGAAATACAAAAAAATAAATCGATCAATCTGGAATATCAGGGTACCAATGGTTTGCCTTCTTTGAATCAGATCCAGCCACTCCGGTCGAATTTGGACCCTTTGAATGAATATCTAGGTAATGAAAATTTGAAACCCTCCTACACCAATAATTTGAATCTAAGCTTTAGAACGTATTCCGTGTTGGAAGATAAGTTTATAGGTATATTTTTGAGTGCATCACGTACCAACAATGCTTTGGTGCAAAATACAACGATTGATTCATTGGGCAAGACGACATTTGTCTGGGGAAATTTGAATCATAACAGCAATAATCAAATTAGCATCAGGCCAATGTATTACGGCAAATTATGGAAAAAAATTCAATTGAGACATGGTGGCGGTCCATCGGTATCTTTCAGCAACAATTATAACTATGTCAATACTGTTTTGGCGAATGCCAAAGTGCAGCGTTATGCGATCAATTATAGTCTACAGCGATCGACCACCAAAGGCTTGGACTTTGGTATTGAATTGTCTCCAGGATATCTTATACAAGACAATTCCATCGGTGCAATGGAAGATAGTAAGGGATTTACGTTTTCATCTGAAGGAAACCTAAAGTATTTTCTTCCGGCTAAATTTATTGTGCGGGCAGATTTTAGCTATACGTATCAGGCACCCACGGCGGTGTACAGTAAAAAATTTGAACGATTTGTGCTGAGCCCTGCATTGTCAAAAAAAATCCGAAAAGATGAAAAGCTCGAATTGACCTTTATGGTTAATGACCTCTTCAAACAGAATGTGGGTTTTGACAGAAGTCAAAATGGAACACTACTGACCGAACGCCGATACAATACAATCAGTAGATATTATATGGTTAAGCTCACTTGGGAAATAAATAAAATGCTCGTAAAATCGAAATAAAATGAAAGATATCAAAAATTTACTCGTCCTATTGCTGTTCTTTTTCTGGGGAGCTACAGCTGTTGGACAATATGCTTATTTTCCTACACAAGGAACAATTACGTATGACAAGACTGTGTTTCTTAAAAACCTCCTCAAACGCTATGCAACTTATGCAAAAGACGAGGATACACGAAACTCCATCAAAGAAATGATGGGGCAGATTCCCGAAAATCAGGTGTTGAAAAAGAAACTGACCTTCTCCAATGATGAGGTGCTCTATGAGCATATTGCTGAAGAGTATTTGGACGTTGTTAGTGGCTTGATGCGCTCTGGAATTTTTGAGTCGGGGATAAGTGGCTATCAGAATCTGAAAAGTAAAGCCTTTAATTCTGTCTTTGAGTTAGGTGGGGAAAGGGTTGTCGTGGCGGATTCGACATTGAAGATCAAGTGGAAAATTACGAATGAGTACCGTGAAATTGCAGGTTATCCCTGCCGCAGGGCCAATGGACTTGTATTGGATTCCATCTATGCCGTTGCTTTTTATACGGATCAAATCCCTGTTTCAGGAGGTCCTTCGGCCTTTAATGGATTACCGGGGATGATCCTTGGTTTGGCCGTTCCAGAACTACATTACAATATGTTTGCGACAAAGGTGGAATTGGGCGCTGTAAATCCTTCATCGGCAACATTGTTGAAAAAGAAAGATAAACCCTTGACCAGGCAGCAGGTTTATGATAAACTGAAGTCCTCTTTCGGTGATTACCTGGGTATTAAGATTTATAATTTGGTGATGGCCTGTACATTTCTGTAAAAGCCAACAAAAAAGGCCTTTCATTTGAAAGGCCCTTTTTATGTCTAACTTCGAAAAAAAACTATTTTCCGTCGTTTTTCTTAGCAGTAACTTCGTTACGAAGTTCTTGTGCTAAGGTTTTGATTTCTTGTAATCCTTTACGTACACGTGTACCAGCTGCAGAATTACCATTGTTGAAGAACTTGTCTGCATCAGCTTCGATAGAAGCTACTAACTCTTTTAATTTTACGTAGTTTTCCATTTTTTTATAATTATAATTTTAGTTTTTATGGTTTTTCCTAAACACTCCTTAAATATACAAAAACGAATCAAATAGAAAATAAATTTCGTTTTTTTTTATCGAAAAAGCTTAAAAAAAACTATTCAACAATCTTAAGTTCGTCAATAATGTTAGTTGCACCTGCAAATTTATCGATGATAAATAATACATAACGGATATCAACTGAAATTGTACGTTGTAGCTTATGGTCGAAGATCACATCGCCAGCCATTGCTTCAATGTTACCATCAAAAGCTAGGCCAATTAATTCACCGTTGCCATTTATCACTGGTGAACCTGAGTTTCCGCCTGTTATGTCATTGTCACTTAGGAAGTTTACTGGTAAATGTCCTTTTTTGTCCGCATAGCGGCCATAGTCCTTATTATTGTACAGATCCATCAAACGCTGTGGCAAATCAAACTCCTCGTCGCCCTTTTTGTATTTTGCAATAGTACCTTTTAACGTCGTGTAAAAGTTCTTGTCAGCATCGTTACGCGGGTCTTGTGGTAAGCCTTTGATCGAGCCGTAAGTTAAACGTAAAGTACTGTTCGCATCCGGATAGAATTTACCTTTTGGATTAGAAGCCAATACACCAGCAACATATTTGCGATAAGCACCTTCAAATTTGTCGTCTTGTGCTTTCCAGCTAGGATCTACTTGACGGTATCTGTTAAGTAGGGCCGAAGAAAGTTTATACAATGGATCATTGGCTAAGATTTCAGCGTTAGGGGTAGCCAGATAATTGTTCAAACGTTCCGCTGAAGCGAAGATGCTGTTCTTCACAGATTCTTTGACATACCCCGTAAAATCGCCATTGTTTTTAGCCGCCAATTCTGCAATATATGGTGCAATATTTCCTGCTTTTTTAGCGTAAAGATTCAATTCGTCAATCAATACCTGCTCTTCAAGCGGCATATACATTTTTTCATAACCTGCATCGATGGCCGACTTTAAACGAGGAAGAATAGCATTTCTTCTTGCTTCATCTCCAGCAGCATAAACTTCTAAACCGGATCCGATTGTATACGGTAACGCTGCCATTGCGCTAGAACGCAGCATGCCCATTAAATAATTGTCATGTCTAGCTTTCTCGTTTGTCGAAGCATAAAATTCGTTGATTGTTTTGATGACATCACCGTACTCTGCTTTGTTAGCAGCTTTATTTGCCCATTTGTCAAATTTAGCTTCGTCTTTTGCTTTCGCTTCCGCCGTTTTATGTAATGTCAAAGCGTCAATCATTCCTTGACGGTTTTTCCAGTAATTCGCTACTTGAGAGTATTTCGAAGCGTAGTTCAATTTGACTGCCTGGTCTTGGTCCATGAATTTTTTCATGGCATCCATACCTGTTTTAGAAGCTTCTACCCAAGCTGGATAAGCGAATTTAACATTTTGGTTGATGCCACCAGAAGGCATCCAACGATTGGTGCGACCTGGATATCCTAAGATCATTGCAAAATCTCCTTCTTGAACACCTTTTAAGCTGACAGGTAGGAAATGTTTCGGTTTCAAAGGAACATTATCTTGTGCATACTCTGCGGGATTACCATTTTTATCAGCATATACGCGGAAAATCGAGAAATCTCCGGTATGACGGGGCCATTCCCAGTTATCGGTATCACCACCAAATTTACCGATGCTATTTGGAGGCGTGCCCACCAACCGAACGTCATTGTAATCTTGGTATACAAAATAATAGTACTCATTGCCTTGGTAGAACGATTTTACTTCAACCACATACTTGCCATTTTCGCTATTTTCCTTTTGGATTTTAGCAGTCTCAGCAGCGATGATCTTTTTACGTTCATCTTCAGACATGTTGTTGTTGACCAAACCTAAGATTCGTTTTGAAACATCATCCATACGCACAAAAAAGCGAACCGATAGAGACTTAGGTTTTAACTCTTCATTTTTGGATTTGGCCCAGAAACCATTTGTTAAATGATCATTTTCGGGTGTAGAAAGTTCCGCAATAGCACCATATCCACAGTGATGGTTGGTGAATACCAATCCTTGATCAGAAACGATCTCAGCGGTGCAGCCACCATTGAATTGTACGATTGCATCCTTTAAGCTAGAGTGGTTAATGCTGTAGATTTCTTCGGCACTTAAGCGAAGTCCTTTTTTCTGCATATCTGACTCATTCAGACGCTTTAGATACATTAAAAACCACATTCCCTCATCGGCAAATGCAGCAAAGCTTGTTGTGATGAACAACAAACACATCCATAATTTTTTCATATCAACCTGATAAAAAGTTTGTTTATACAGTACAAAAATGCTTTAATTCTCTTAAAAACCAAAATATTAGACTTTATAATATGCTTTTTGCCAATTTTTATGTCAATTGAAAGTAAATGTGTACCGTATTGGTTGTCAAGGAAAGTCAAATGGACTCTTTTCCTTATCTTTGCAAGATGCAGCAATCATTTGAAAATTTTAAATTCAATAAACAGATCTTAAATGCGATAGCGGAGGCGGGGTATCAACAACCGACAGAGATCCAGGAAAAGGCAATTACGCCAATATTGGCCGGTCAGGATGTGATGGGTATCGCTCAGACTGGAACTGGAAAAACGGCGGCGTTCGTTTTGCCCATGCTGATGAAGCTTAAGTATGCTCAGGGAAATGATGCGCGTGCGTTGATTTTGACACCAACGAGGGAATTGGCCATGCAAATCGAAGAAAATATTAAACTGTTTTCTACTTATCTTGATTTGCGTTCAGTGGTACTTTATGGTGGATTAGGGCCAAAAACTCAAATAGAAGCACTCGAAAAAGGAGTGGATATTATCGTTGCAACTCCGGGTCGATTTTTGGACCTGTACCTAGAAGGACATATTGGCGTTAAGTCACTTAAATTTTTGGTCTTAGATGAGGCCGATAAGATGATGGATATGGGCTTTATCAGTAAGATCCATCGCGTGCTTGAAATTGTGCCACGCAAACGGCAGAACTTACTGTTCTCAGCAACAATGAGTGAGCTTGTCCGCAAAATTGCAGGCGATTTCTTAGCATTTCCGACGGTTATTGAAGTGTCCGAACAAGCTACACCAGCGAAGACGGTAAGCCAGGCGCTCTATATCGTTCCCAACCAAAAGACAAAATTGAATTTACTTCAACATCTCCTAAAAGATGATGAAGCGTTTAGCCGATTGATTGTTTTCTGTAAAACAAAGCAGGTAGCAGATAATGTTTTCCACTTTTTGGAACGCAAATATGGTAAAGATGAGGTTCGTGTTATTCATGCCAATAAAGGCCAGAACACGCGCATCAATTCTATTAATGCATTTAAGGAAGGAAATATCCGGATTTTGGTCGCAACGGATGTGGCGGCGCGAGGACTTGATGTTTCTAATGTAAGCCATGTGATCAACTTTGAAGTACCTATTGTTATTGAAGATTACGTACATCGTATTGGACGTACCGGGCGAGCGTTCAATGAGGGGGACGCCATCACGTTCTGTAATGAGGCCGAGAAATATTATGTTCGCAAAATCGAAAAATTGATCAAGCAAAGTATCCCTGTGCACGCACTCCCAGAGGATGTCTTTATCGAGAAAACACCTTTTCATGAAAAACAGGATATTGCGCGCGAGATTGATAATCAAAAGCGAAAAGATGATCCTGATTTCCAAGGTGCTTTTCACGAGAAAAAATACGTTATCAAACAGAAAGAAGTGCGCGAGGCACAACGAGCTTCGGGATTTAAACCAAGAGCAAAAAGTAAAAGTAAATCTGCAGGTGGAAAATCGGGGGGAGCAAATCGTAATTTTAAAAAACGTTAATTTATTGTGCGCTTTACACCACTAAATATCGCTAGTGCATGCCTTGTTGCCTGGTTTGTTATGGAAAACCCCAATGATGAAAAGGCCTTATTTACATGGGGTGCATTTATCCTATTGTTGTTGATATTGACCGTCATTGATATTGTATTTAGGGTCTTTGTAAAGCCAAATAAAAAAATGTGGTTATTACAATTGGCATTTTTGATAGTCGTTTGTGTCACCAGTTTAATTGTTAAAGTTACCTTTGGGTAAAAGGTAAAATTTAAAAATAAAGACGAGTTAGGTTGTAAATCGATGACAAATATAGTCTCTGTTTCAAAAAACATAGCTCAATAAAAATAGCTCAATAATATTAAAATGAAAAAAGCTGAAATAAAATTACAGGTAGCGTTAGATGAAAACAACGTGCCTGAAAATATCATGTGGTCGTCTACAGATGGAAATAATGCGGAGGAATTACCTGCAAAAGCCATGTTTTTAGCCCTATGGGATTCACATTATAAAAATTCAATGCGTATCGATCTTTGGACTAAAGATATGCCTTACGATGAGATGAAACGTTTTTTCTACGAAACACTTCAAACATTGGGCGACTCCTTTATCCGTTCTTCAGGCGGTGATCCAATGGCAGAAAAGGTTATTGGCGACTTGCGTGATTACTGTGCGCATTTTGCAGATAAAATGGAAGTTTTAATGCCACAACAATAGTTTTAAACGCTTAACAGAAATTTGACCATGCAATACTTCTTAGTAAAATCTGAACCATTTAAATATAGCTGGGAACAATTTAATAAAGATGGCCGTACATTTTGGGATGGTGTTCGTAATTACCAAGCTAGGAATAATATCAAAGCTATGAAAGAAGGTGATTTGGTCCTGTTCTACCATAGCAATGAAGGAAAAGAAGTTGTCGGCGTGGCCAAAGTCGTCAAGGAATTTTATCAGGATCCGACAACAGATGACGAGCGTTGGGTCGTTGTGGATCTGGCACCTGTAGAGACGCTGAAGAAATCCGTTACGTTGGAAACCATTAAGGCTGATGCGCAGTTGCAGGATATCGCTTTGGTCAGACAGGGGCGTCTGTCTGTGATGCCTTTGAAGCCGGAGGAGTTTGATCGGATTTTAGCGCTCGGCAACGAGTAAACTACCGCAAATAAATAAACCCAGTGTATGGGGATATAACAAAAAAGGGAAAACAAGCTGTTTTCCCTTTTTTATTATTTGCACGGTATGTAAGCCATAAAAATTAGGTATTAATTCTTTTGGCTAAAAAGACTGACCAGCGCTTTTAATTTTTTTGCATTTTCAGGCTTTAATTTCCCCGCGAGAATAAGACGCAGCTCTCTTCGTTGTAATGCATCTTCGTAAGCTTTGTGTTCTATGTCTGTTTCAGGAATTAGTACCGGCACAGCTTTGGGGTTGTTATCCGCATCAACAGCAACAAAGGTATAATAAGCTTCGTTGGTTTTTACACGGGTGCCTTCCGGTAAATTAGATGCGAAAATTTCCATGCGTACTTCCAAAGAACTATTAAACGCACGTGTTACTTGAGCTTGTATCGTGACGACCTCACCCAGTTTAATGGAGCGCTTAAAAGATACATTATCAACAGATACTGTGACGACGACATTGCTACAGTGTTTTTGAGCAGCAATAGCCGAACAGATATCCATCCAATACAATAAACGGCCACCCATCAAATTTCCAAATGTATTGGTATCGTTGGGTAATACCAATTCGTTCATCTCTGTGTATGACTCTCGCGCAAATTTCTCTATCATATCATTATTTGTCATTATCGTCCAAACGTTTTGAATTGATGATCTATGATTGCCAAAGCATCCGTAAATGACGTCGGCACATAACCCAATTCAGCGTTAGATCTAGTCAGGTCAAAGCCTGTCTGCCGTGGCCTGTTTTCTGCCTGTCCAATGCTGGCAGCGCTGATCTCCGAAATCAATCCTTTGTCTAGTTGCCAGAAGTCTGCAATTTTGTAGACAGCCTCATTGATCGACATAAGCTCTGCTCCTGAAATATGAAATATTCCCTGTGCTTCTCGGTCAATAGCGAGTTGGCAAGCATAAGCTAAATCATCCACAAAGGTAGGCATTCTCCATTGGTCATTGACTACTTTTATAGGTTCATTTTGTGACAACTTACTTTTGGCCCATAATACGAGATTCGAATGATTGGGGTCAGCATTGATCCCATAGACTAATATTGTGCGAAGGATAGCATAATGACAGCCCGATTGTGCAAGCACTTGTTCGGAAGCATATTTACTTTTCCCATATTCACTTTGTGGATTGGGGAGATCTGTTTCATCATAAGGCGTATTTTTTTTGCCATCAAATACAAAGTCCGTAGATAAGTGGACCAGTTGAGTCTGATGTGTAGTACAATAGGAGGCAAGATAGGCCACAAGATCGACGTTAAGCGATTGACATGCGGCTTGATCTGCTTCACAAGCTTCCACACTTGTCATGGCTGCTGTATGTACAATTGCATCAAAAGTTTGTGCAGCTAAAAAATCTGTCAGTTTTTCCCGATCCGATAGATCTACTTGATAGAAAGTATAATTCACTTGATTCGGGTTGCGATTTGGACCCTTCGAAATGGCAACAACATCATATTGGTCATTTTTAGCAAGTAAATCAACGACTTTTTGGCCGAGGAATCCATTGGATCCTGTCACTAGTATTTTTTTCATCAACAATAATTAAATGATATCCAAGCACCCGTTTATAAAGACTCGTTTGCAGGGACTTAAGTGCGCTGTTTAGTTTATTCGTGTATGTCTACAAACTCGTTGACTAATCTCTGTTATAGCATTTGAGCATATAAAAAGCTAGATTATCACTTGCTGTTAAAGACAAATCCGCTTTTTTTGTTTTAGTTGGTCCATATAAAGTCCATTTTACTGGATTGTTTCATGATATTTTCAACCACTGTTTTTTCTAGATCTAAAATGGCTTTTAAAGCATTGTAATCAATTTTATCGGCATCATCGGTCGGCATATGGTAGTCTGGGTGTCCACCAGTATGGAAAAATAACACCGGTATATTCTTTTTGTAGAATGAAGTTTGGTCAGATCCGCCATTACCATCCTTACTAAGATTAAATTTTATAGGTGCTTGAACATCTTTGAATATAGCCGGCCATTGACTGCTTGTTCCATAGCCGATTACAGCAAGGCCATTGCTGGGATTATAACGGCCAATCATATCCATATTCAGCATGGCTGTGATTTTCTCCAATGGGAGCGTAGGGTGTTCCGTAAAATATTTGGAACCTACTAATCCCAATTCTTCTGCCCCGAAAGCGATAAATAATAGGTTGTAAGGTTCTTTTTCCTTGTTGCTGCTAAAGTAACGTGCGAGCTCCAATAAACCAGCGGTACCAGAGGCATTATCGTCGGCTCCGTTATGGATTTTGCCTACTCCTAAAGAATCCTTTGAGCTTCCTTGACGACCTGTTCCCAGGTGATCGTAATGTGCGCCTATAACAACTGTTAAGTCGGCACCATTGTCAAGAAATCCAATGATATTATCTGCATTGCGAATGCTGTCTGCAACTTTTACTTTCCAGACTTTGGCTTTGAAGGATTGGCGGTAGCCTTTTTCACCTTTAGGCTCAAGTTTGTATTTTTTGAATTCCTTTTCAATATAATCTGCAGCTTTAAAGACTTCCTTACTGCCCGTTCCTCGTCCTTGCATTTTGTCGTCAGCGAGGTAATAAATATGTTTCTTTAAGTTGGAAACTTCGATCTGCTGCGCCTGTGCTATTTGGATTCCTAGTAGGCAGCAAAGTGTCAGAAGTAGACTAATGTTTTTCATGCGAATAGTAGAGTTTAGAAGTTGTATTGGGTTATATGTAAAAAAAATAAAAGCCTTGCGATTAACAAGGCTTTTAAGGAATATTTCGTTAATCTTCAACGATTTCGCTGTGTATGCTGGATTTTTCTTCTTTTTCGGTTTTGAAATACCGTTTTTGAAATAACAGGATTAAAACCACCCCAACAGAAATCGCCGAGTCTGCAATGTTGAATACAGGTCGGAAAAAGAGAAACTCTTCACCACCCCAAAAGGGCACCCAAGAAGGGAAGTTACCTTGAATCAATGGGAAATAAAGCATATCGACTACTTTCCCGTGTAGGAAGGAAGAATAACCACCACCTGCTGGAAACAAACTCGCTTTATCATACCAGGTGCTTTCACTAAAGATGACACCGTAAAAAGCAGAATCGATGATATTTCCAAGTGCACCGGCAAGAATTAAGGCAACATTTAAGATGAAACCCCGGTTGTACTTATTTTTGATCATGTAATGCAGGCCGTATCCAATACCCGCTACGGCTAAAATACGAAATACCGTCAAAAATAATTTTCCATAATCACCGCCAAATTCCATCCCATAGGCCATTCCATTGTTTTCAATAAAATGAATCTGGAAAAATTTGCCCAATACATGGTGGCTTTGTCCGATTGTCATGGATAACTTAACCCAGATCTTCGACAATTGGTCTATTAAAAGTATCGCGACAATAAGCGCGATCGGTTTCGTATAACCCTTCATTGTGTTATAAAAATGGTCTTTGCCTAAACAAAGACCATATATTTAATGCCTAAAATTAATATTGTTTGTTTTTCGCTTCGATGCTCAACGTTGTATGTGGAACAGCTTTCAAACGTTCTTTTTGAATCAGTTTCCCTGTTTCTCTACAGATACCATACGTTTTGTTCTCGATGCGCACTAACGCCGCTTCTAGGTTGTCGATAAATTTCTTTTGACGAGCAGCCAATTGATTTGTTTGCTCTTTTTCCAAAGTAGCTGAACCGTCTTCCAATGTCTTGTACGTTCCAGCAGTATCGTCGGTACCATTTGCATTACTGTTATTTAGCGTTGCGGTCAACGAGGAAAGCTCTTCTTTTGCTATTCTAAGCTTGTCCAAGATAATATCTTTGAATTCTTGTAATTCTGAATCGCTATAGCGTGTTTTCTCGTTGTTGTTTGCCATAATTTAATTTTTTTGGATTAATGCCTTAAGTTCTTTGCCATCGATCTCGATGGTCTCTCCTTCAGTTAGTGAATCTTCAAATACCAATGAATCGGCCAGAATTTCGGTGCAAATATACGATAAATTTTCGTTGGCAGCATTGACCACTTCTGAAGCAGCTGTTAACTTTACGTTAATTCTATCAGTTACTTCTAATCCTTTATCCTTCCTTAGATTTTGTAGGCGGTTGATCAATTCTCTTGACAAACCTTCTTTTTTCAATTCTTCGGTGATATGTACATCTAATGCTACGGTCAATTTACCTAGGTTCGCTACCTGCCATCCCTCGACGTCTTCTGCTATAATTTCTACATCGCTCAATAGAATCGTATATGGCGTGCCTGCTAGGGCCAATTCGCCTGTTGATTCCAATGAACTTATTTGATCTATAGTCAACGATTGGATAGACGAAGAAACTAACTTCATATCCTTACCAACTTTCGCGCCAAGAGCTTTAAAATTTGGTTTTATTTTTTTCTTAATGATACCAGTGGTGTCCGTAATAAACTCGATATCTTTGATATTCGTCTCCGAAAGTATCAGATCTTTTACTTTTTCTACCTTTTCCTGGAAGGCACTATCAAGTACCGGAACCAAAATTTTGTTTAATGGTTGACGTACGTTGATGGAGGTTTTCTTACGCAAGGAAAGTGTCAAAGACGAGATGTCCTGCGCTAACGCCATACGTTCTTCCAGATCTTTGTCGACTAGACTTTCATTGTAAACCGGGAAATTCGCCAAGTGAACAGATTCAACTTGTTCCTTATTCGTTGCTGCATTCAAATCCAGGAATAACCTGTCCGAGAAGAAAGGTGATATTGGCGACATCAATTTCGCAATCGTATCAAGACATGTATAAAGTGTCTGATAGGCCGAAATTTTGTCTTCTGTATAATCTCCTTTCCAGAAGCGACGACGGCAAAGACGGACATACCAGTTGCTGAGATGTTCATCAACAAAGTTTTGAATAGCACGCGCTGCTTTTGTAGGCTCGTAATCCGCCAAGTATTCGTCTACTTCCTTGGTCAACGAATTTAACAAGGAGATAATCCAACGATCAATTTCAGGACGTTTCTCCAACGCAATATCGGATTCTGCATAGGAGAACTTATCGATATTGGCATACAATGCAAAAAAAGCATAGGTATTATATAAAGTACCAAAGAATTTACGACGGACTTCATCCAACCCTTCCATATTGAATTTAAGGTTGTCCCATGGAGCGGCATTGCTGATCATGTACCAGCGTGTTGCATCGGCACTGTATTGATCGATCGTCGAGAATGGATCCACACCGTTGCCCAGGCGTTTGGACATCTTATTTCCATTTTTATCCAATACCAGGCCATTGGAAACGACGTTTTTGAAGGAAACCGATTTGTACATCATCGTAGAAATCGCATGTAAGGTGAAAAACCAGCCCCGTGTTTGATCAACCCCTTCAGCAATAAAGTCTGCCGGGTATGCATGATCGAATCCAGCTTTAAAAGGAAATTGTTCCCCTTTGGCTAATTTTTCGTGATCCAGTCCCCATTGTGCATAGGGCATGGCACCCGAATCAAACCAAACGTCGATCAAGTCAGGTTCGCGGAATAACTTTTGTCCGGCATCAGAAACCAAGACGATATCGTCTACATAGGGACGGTGAAGGTCCAATTGTTCGGTATCGAATTTATCCAAGTAAGCTTTATTTTTCGCTTTTTCATCCTCAGACAGAATGTCGGAGGTCAAAGAAGCTTCCAATAAAGACTTTAATTCAGGTAAGGAACCGATACAAACCTCTTCATTTTCGTCTTCTGAGCGCCAGATAGGAAGTGGAGTTCCCCAATAACGTGAACGCGAAAGGTTCCAGTCTACCAGGTTTTCCAACCAGTTTCCAAAGCGTCCAGTACCGGTTGCTTCAGGTTTCCAGTTGATGGTTTTATTTAAGGCAACCAAATCTTCTTTCACTGCTGTGGTGCGGATAAACCAGCTGTCTAGCGGATAGTAAAGAACAGGTTTGTCTGTACGCCAACAATGTGGATAGGTGTGCTCATATTTTTTGACATCAAAAGCTTTGTTGTCCTCTTTTAGTTTGATAGAGATCAACACGTCTGTGGGTTTGAAATCTTCTTTTGAACGTTCCTCTGCACTGTAATATTCCTCTTTGACAAATCTTCCGGCAAAATCGGTGATTTCACTTACAAAACGTCCCGTACGGTCCACAGTAGGAACCTCTTTTCCGTTTTCATCTTTTACCAAGATGCCCGGTACGCCATGTTCTTTTGCGACACGAAAGTCATCCGCACCATACGTAGGGGCTGCATGGACGATACCCGTACCATCCTCGGTCGTAACAAAGTCGCCTGGAATAACGCGGAAAGCATTTTCTTGTAAATCCTCGCTGGTGATATAAGGCAACAATTGCTCATAACGCAAGCCAACAAGCTCTTCGCCCACAAATTCTGCTGCAAGCTCCCAAGGAATTACTTTGTCGCCCAATTTATAGTCTTGGAAGGATGCATTTTCGCCTTCTGCTTTAAAATGTTTGCTGATCAGATCTTTCGCTAATACGACGGATACAGGCGCACCGGTATATTTATTGAACGTTCGGATCTTCACATAATTTATTTTCTTGCCTACAACCAGAGCTGTGTTGGATGGTAAAGTCCATGGTGTGGTGGTCCAGGCAATGAATGCAACATCCTCCGCATCGTCGTCAACTAATTTTTCTATAGCTGGATGAAGCTGACTTTTGATCAGTCTAAATTCTGCAACGATGGTGGTATCTTTCACATCTTTATAGGTGCCGGGCTGGTTAAGTTCATGTGAACTCAATCCCGTACCTGCTGCCGGAGAGTAAGGCTGTATCGTATAACCCTTGTACAAAAGACCTTTTTTGTAAAGTTCTTTCAATAAATACCATAAGGTTTCGATGTATTCATTCTTGTAAGTAATATAAGGATGTTCAAGGTCAACCCAATACCCCATTTTGGTGGTTAGGTCATTCCATACATCGGTATATTTCATTACCTCCTTGCGACAAGCGTCATTATATTGTTCTACGGTAATCTTTTTGCCGATATCCTCTTTTGTGATTCCAAGAGCTTTTTCGACAGCAAGTTCAATGGGCAGGCCATGGGTATCCCAGCCGCCTTTTCTTTTCACTTGGTAACCTTTCAAAGTCTTGTAACGACAGAAAATATCCTTAATCGTACGTGCCATCACGTGGTGAATCCCGGGCATGCCATTTGCAGAAGGCGGACCTTCAAAAAATGTATAGGTCTTGCTTTCAGGACGATTATTGATACTTTTTTCGAATATTTTTTCCTGTTCCCAACGGGTCAAAATCTCTTTACCTATCTCGGGTAAATTTAACTGCTTATATTCTTTGTACATCAGACTGTTGTATGCTTCTTTTATAAAGGTCGCTAATTTAGTGATTTATGATGGAAAATGAAAGAGGGCTTTGTTGTGCTAATCTCATTAAATCGAGGTCGAACTTTTTGAAATCTCTCCTCGATCAACCAACAAAAAATGAGTGTGGTGTCTACTACGACAAAGGGACTACCTATGGCAGTCCCTTTCTTATTTCATTCGTACTGAAATTCAGTTATGCTGAAAAACTGCTTCCACATCCGCAGGTACTTGTTGCATTAGGGTTATTAAATGTGAAGCCCCTTGCATCGAGTCCTGATTTGAAGTCGATTTCCATTCCGGCAAGATATAGGCCATGTGCTTTGTTCATAAAGATGCGGATTCCTTGAATTTCGTATTCGTTATCGCCGTCCTTTTTCTGGTCAAAGCCCAAGATATAACTCATACCGGAGCAACCGCCGCCTTCAACACCGACACGTAAACCAAAATCATCAGAGATTTCTTGTTGATCCTTTAATTTATTTAGTTCCTTGATTGCCCCCTCTGTTAAAGAAACAGGAGCAACTGCTGTATGTTCTGTACTCATTTTAATAGTGTTTTAGCCAATCCAATACAAAAATACATTTTTTTAACGGCAAATTGCTTGACCTGGATTTTTTGACATTTTCGAAACATTCAATTCTTTGTCCGCTTATTTTGTCCGATAGTACCATAAAATGATCCCGACCTAATTAGGTAATTCGCATTAATAAGGCTGTTTTTCTAAGAACATTTAATAAAATATGGCTTTTTGTCGATATTCTTTATGGAATATGCTATCTTTGAGGCATTAAAATAAACTACAAAATTTACTTTACAACATTTAAAAACAATGGAAAGAGATCAAGCCATTTTTAATTTAATAGCTGATGAGCTTAAACGCCAAGAAGAAGGTATTGAATTAATTGCTTCAGAGAACTTTGTTTCAAAACAAGTGATGGAAGCTGCTGGTTCAGTGTTGACAAATAAATATGCAGAAGGCCTCCCAGGAAAACGTTACTATGGAGGTTGTGAAGTTGTGGATGAGATCGAAACCATCGCAATTGACCGTGCAAAACAATTATTTGGCGCAGAATGGGTAAATGTTCAGCCTCACTCTGGTGCTCAAGCAAATGCGGCTGTTTTTTTGGCGACAATCAAACCTGGCGACAAAATTTTAGGTCTTGATTTATCTCACGGTGGTCACTTGACACACGGTTCGCCAGCGAACTTATCGGGTAAGATCTATCAACCATTATTTTATGGTGTAAAAGAAGACACTGGTTTAATTGACTATGAGCAATTGGAAGAAACAGCGCTTCGTGAAAAACCAAAGATGATTATCTGTGGTGCTTCTGCTTATTCTCGTGATTGGGATTACGCACGCATCCGTAAAGTTGCAGACGAAATTGGTGCTATTGTGATGGCAGATATTTCTCACCCTGCAGGTTTAATCGCGCGTGGTTTATTGAATGATCCACTTCCACATTGCCATATTGTTACAACAACGACGCACAAAACGCTTCGTGGCCCTCGTGGTGGTATGATCATGGTCGGTAAAGATTTTGAAAATCCATGGGGTATCAAAACACCTAAAGGTGAAATCCGTACAATCACACAATTATTGGATTTAGCTGTATTCCCAGGTACACAAGGTGGTCCTTTAGAACATACAATCGCTGCTAAAGCAATCGCTTATGGTGAGGCTTTATCCGATGAGTATATGGAATATATCGTTCAGGTAAAGAAAAATGCAGCTGCATTGGCGCAATTCTTTGTAGAAAGAGATTATAAGATCATCTCTGGTGGTACAGACAATCACTTGATGTTGGTGGATCTACGCAATAAAGATATTTCTGGTAAAGAAGCCGAAGCTGTATTGGGTAAAGCGGGTATCACAACAAATAAAAATATGGTTCCTTTCGATACACGTTCTCCTTTTGTGACTTCAGGTGTACGTTTTGGTACTGCTGCAATCACTACACGTGGTATTAAAGAGAATGAAATTATTCAAATCGGTGAATTGATCGATGAGGCATTGAAAAATGCATCTAATGATGCGCAACTGGATTTGATCCATGGTAAAGTAAAAGCAATGATGGCTGAGTTCCCATTGTATAAATAAGACTTTTTCCATAGGAATAGAAAAAGCGGAATTACCGATGCGGTGGTTCCGCTTTTTTTATCCCGTCTTTTTTTCTACTGCTATTTTAGAAAGAATAGTTCCGTTACAGTCTCGTATCAACTTAACTTTTTAGACGAACTTAACAACAATCTTATACGGACTTTAAACGGATTTTATAGGTATTCATCCGAATGAGGTCCCTATAAGATCCCTATTAGCTCCCTATAAAGTCCGTATGAAGTAATAACTTTAAAACTTGTTATTTTGGAGCTGTTCGAGGTTGTTATTCCATCTTGTCTGAAGGGGCGTACTGTGGTCGAAGAACCTTTATTTTGGAATTATGAGGTAGATAACTTATTTTTAAATGTTAAAAAATCTTAAAATAAATTGTAATAATTTGATTACTCATTTATTTTACGGTAATTTGGTTTTAGATTAATTGATTGTTTTACAATAAGAAAGGATAGTTTATACGGCAAACATTTACATTTTAACACAGAACTGATAATTTATTTGCGAACTGCTAAAAAAGTAAGTGACGTATGAGACTTTTAAAAAGTAAAAGCGATCAAGAGTTGATCCAAATGTATGTCGGCGGCCAAGAGTCCGGTCTAGAGGCATTGTTGAATCGATATAAATCGAAAATATATACTTCCATATATATGAAAGTAAAAGATGAATATCTTGCTGAAGATATTTTCCAGGAGACTTTCATAAAAATCATCAACACCTTAAAATCCGGTAAATATAATGAAGAAGGTAAATTTTTACCTTGGGCTATACGTATAGCGCACAATATGATTGTTGACTTTTTTAGAAAAGCAAAACGTGCTCCGAATATTGTGAATGCCGACGGGTTTGATATTTTTGAGGTGCTCGAATTTAGTGATGAAAGCGCAGAGTCAAAAATGCTCAAACAGCAGGTTGATGTCGACCTTAAAAAAATGATTCAAAAGCTTCCGGACGATCAAAAAGAAGTGCTTATTATGCGTCACTTTTGTGATATGAGTTTTAAAGATATTGCGGAGATAACCGAAGTAAGTATCAATACTGCTTTAGGGAGGATGCGCTACGCATTGAGCAATTTACGTAAAATGATTGAAGGTACTGATCTTACCCTGCAAATGGGCTATTTATAATAAAGGGGGCATTTTTTAATGCCCCTTTTTATTTGCATTCCTAATTGAAGCCATAGGAAGTCTCGACGCTTTTGTAGTTTCTCGTCTTTTGTCTTAGTTTCTCATCTTTGTCTTAATAGTATAGCAAGGCTACAATCCGTTGAGCATCGTGTTTTCAAAAGCCATTTGCTTCAATAATAAGCTCCCTGATCGAACTTGAAATAAAACGCATCTCCAATACTCACCGATGAGACTACATCTTGGATTCTTGTTAAATAGCGCAGGTGTTTCACTGTACGAAGCTGAAAATGGAGTTATCTGCCCAAATGATCTGGCAATTATGTCATGTGGAGATCAGAAGAACCTGTTCTTTTTGTCAGGTCAAAGACTTTTTTTATCTTAGAAATTCATGCATATGCCTTTTTTCGACGATTGGAATAAGGTTTGATAGTCATATAATAAAATAAAACGATTGAATAGCTATGTACTTGATTTTATTTATTGGAATAATGGTGGTAAGCCTGATTGTCCAAACAAGATTCAAAAACAAATTTAAGAAATACGCCGAAATGCCTTTGAGCAATGGGATGTCTGGAGCTGAGATTGCGCAAAAAATGTTAAATGATAACGGTATATATGATGTAAAGGTAGTGTCTATTCCAGATCGCTTGGGAGATCACTATAATCCGTCAGATAAAACCGTAAATTTAAGTCCTGAAGTTTACAGTGGCCGCAGTGTTGCAGCTGCAGCAGTAGCGGCGCACGAATGTGGTCATGCTGTACAGCACGCCAAAGCCTATAAATGGTTGGGATTCCGTTCGGCAATGGTTCCGATGGTAAATGTGGCCTCTAAAATGACATCATGGGTATTGATGCTGGGTGTTATGCTATTTGCTTTTTCCAAAGGGGGTAACCCCTGGCTTTTAGCTGTTGGAGTGGGGGCTTTGGCTATTACGACCCTGTTTTCTTTTATCACCTTGCCCGTAGAGTTTGATGCGTCGAACCGCGCACTGGAATGGTTAAACCATGCTGGTGTAACCTATAATGGCGAAGAACATGACGGTGCGAAAGATGCTTTGAAATGGGCAGCGATGACTTATGTCGTAGCGGCGTTAAGTGCGTTGGTAACACTTTTGTATTATGCGTCTATTTTATTCGGTGGCCGTAGAAGTGATTAAATACGGATATTGTAACTTTATCCTACAAAAATGCGATTATTTTTCATAGTCGCATTTTTTATGGGGTGTTAATGAGGTTACTATAGACAATTTTTTTAACTTTGCTGTTTATATAGAATAAGATTCAGATTTTATGTTTTCAAATCTTCAAGATAAGTTAGATAGGGCCTTTAAAGTATTAAAAGGACAGGGTAGTATTACCGAGATCAACGTTGCAGAAACGATGAAAGAAATTCGCAAAGCGTTGTTGGATGCCGATGTGAATTATAAAACTGCCAAAACTTTTACCGACGATGTTAAACAAAAAGCTTTAGGCGAAAATGTACTGACAAGTATTTCCCCAGGCCAATTGTTGACGAAGATCATGAACGATGAGTTGACAGCTTTGATGGGCGGATCTGTTACGGAGCTTGAGACTGGAAAAAATCCAACAGTCATTCTAATTGCGGGTTTGAATGGTGCTGGTAAAACAACTTTCTCCGGTAAGTTGGCCTTGTACCTTAAAGATAAAAAGAATAAAAAACCATTGTTGGTGGCTGGTGACGTTTACCGCCCTGCAGCGATCGATCAATTGGAAGTGCTTGCCGAACAAGTGGGCGTACCAGTGTATGTGAATCGTGAATCTAACGATCCTATTGCGATTGCCAAAGCCGGTGTGGAAGAAGCAAAACGCAATGGAAATAATGTCGTAATCATCGATACAGCCGGTCGTTTGGCCATCGATGAGCCTTTAATGGTGGAGATTACAGCAGTTAAAGAGGCGACAAAGCCAGACGAAATCCTATTTGTTGTGGATTCAATGACTGGTCAAGATGCCGTGAATACAGCTAAGACGTTCAACGACCGTCTGGACTTTACAGGTGTAGTATTGACTAAGTTGGATGGTGATACACGCGGTGGTGCAGCTTTATCGATTAAATCTGTCGTTAATAAGCCTATCAAGTTTATTGGTATAGGTGAAAAGATGGATGCATTGGATGTATTCCACCCTGATCGTATGGCCTCTCGTATTTTGGGTATGGGTGACGTGGTATCCTTAGTGGAACGTGCACAGCAACAGTTTGACGAGAAGCAAGCCGCAGAGCTCCAAAAGAAAATCCGTAAGAATAAATTCGATTTCAACGATTTTAAATCCCAGATTCAACAAATCAAGAAAATGGGTAATATGAAAGACCTCATGGGAATGATCCCTGGCGTTGGGAAAGCAATGAAAGATATTGAAGTCGATGACAATGCTTTCAAACCCATTGAAGCGATTATCGATTCCATGACACCTTTTGAACGCGAAAACCCAGATGTCATTGATCAAAAACGTCGTTTACGTATTGCCAAGGGATCAGGTACTGATATTAATGAAGTGAATAAGTTATTGAAACAATTTGGTGATATGCGTAAAGTCATGAAGCAGATGTCTAATCCGGCGATGGCGGCTAAATTGATGCGTAATATGCCCAAAATGCCAGGAAAAATGTAATTTTTGGAGAATAGTTACATCATAAGAAGGGCATCGTTTTATACGATGCCCTCTTTTTTTTCTGAAAATGTCTGATCTTATTGGCCAGAAAGAACCTTCAGTCCGCTTTCATTGCTGTTGGTGTCTGCAAAGTCATGAAAGTTTTGAACATGGCATTGCTCTTTCGATTAATTTTCGGTTGCTGCTAAGTGCTGCACCAGATGAATTGGGGACTGCTTGCAGACCGGATACGGGGCATTAGTGCCTTAAAATTCGAACTGTTTTTAAAGAAATAATTCGTAATTTCAAGTTCCTCACCCGAGTAAACGAAATATTTGTTAAATTTGTAATTATTATGGATGACCCCGCGCAATTATCGGAATACGGCAAAATCCTTATCATTCTGCTGATAGGGGCGCTGTTAGTCTGTGCGACCATTTTTCTAGCACGTTTAATCTCTCCGAAAAAGAATAATCCCATCAAATCTGGTACTTACGAATGTGGAGAGGATCCCATTGGTTCTTCTTGGGTTCAGTTTAATCCACGATTCTATGTTATTGCCCTTGTATTTTTACTTTTTGATGTAGAGCTTATTTTTATTTTTCCATGGGCCACTGTATTTGGACAGTCCGAATATATTGCGGCAGATGGAAGATGGGGGTGGTTTACCATGATTGAAATGGCTATGTTCATTGGCATTTTAATTTTAGGATTGGTTTTTGTCTGGAAAAAGGGCGATTTGGAATGGGTTAAACCGAATGTGTCCTTACCTAAAGTTCCTGTGGCTATCCCGGATAGTGCCTATGCAGGCCTGAATAGCAGGACGTATCAGGTGCGTGATTATGCACGGATTGTAGAAGATGCTGTCGCGCACAAAACGACGACAGATGAACACGTGTCGACGCCGAAACCAGCCTTTAAACCTCGATTTAAAAAAACTGAGTAAGCATGAGTTTAGATAGTCAATTGCAGAATAATGGTGTTATTGTTGCCAAATTAGATGATTTGCTGAATTGGGCAAGGTTGTCTTCAATGTGGCCCATGAGCTTTGGTATTGCTTGCTGTGCCATTGAAATGATGGGGGCAATGGCTTCAACGTATGATTTAGACCGGATGGGCGTATTCCCAAGGCCTTCTCCACGGCAATCCGACGTGATCATTATTGCTGGAACGGTTACTTTTAAGATGGCCGATCGTATCAAGAAACTATATGAACAGATGCCCGATCCTAAATATGTTATCTCGATGGGCTCTTGCTCCAACTGTGGCGGTCCATATTGGCAGCATGGTTATCATGTGGTCAAAGGGGTAGATCGAGTGATCCCTGTGGATGTTTATGTCCAGGGCTGTCCGCCACGTCCCGAGGCATTAATTGGTGCTTTTATTGAGTTGCAAAAAAAGATAGACAAAGAAAGCTTGTTGGGTGAGCAATTGTTCAGCGGAAAAGCTTAAAAGATAAATTTTATAAGATTTTAAATCAATTATGGCAAAAGATTTTTATGGTGAATTGCAATTGGGTATTCTTGGCGGTGGTCAACTGGGAAGAATGCTCATCCAGGAAGCCATTAATTACAATGTAAATGTTCATGTATTGGACCCGGATAAGAATGCTCCTTGTCGCAAGTTGTGCAATAAATTTGAATGTGGTTCATTGGGCGATTTTGAAACGGTCTATAATTTCGGTAAGGATTTGGACATGATCACGATCGAGATTGAGAAGGTGAATGTAGATGCTTTAGAGAAACTGGAAGGCGAGGGCGTTATCGTGTACCCACAATCACGTATCATTCGTCTGATTCAAGATAAAGGTCTGCAAAAGCAATTTTTTAAACAAAATGATATCCCCACTTCGGCATTTCAATTGATATCCAATAAAGATAATTTAGTGAATGCCTCGTTAAACTTACCCTATATCCAGAAATTGCGTAAGGATGGATACGATGGGAAAGGGGTAAAGAAGATTGTTAACCAACAAGATATACAAGATGCTTTCGAAGAACCCAGCTTAATTGAAGAATGGGTAGATTTTGAAAAAGAAATTGCGGTCATTGTTGCCCGGAATGATAAAGGTGAGGTGTCTACATTTCCAATGGTAGAGATGGAATTTAATCCTCAGGCTAACTTGGTGGAATTTTTGATTGCGCCGTCTTTGTATGGTGTAGAGATCCAACAACGCGCAGAGGCTATAGCAAAAAAGATTGCCGATGATCTGCAGATCGTGGGTATATTGGCTGTAGAGATGTTCCTAACGAAAAATGGTGATATTCTGGTCAATGAATTGGCTCCGCGTCCGCATAATAGTGGTCACCAGACCATAGAAGGTAATTATGTGTCGCAATTTGCACAGCATTTAAGAGCTATCTTCAATCTACCGTTAGGTGATACCAGATGCAGAACGAACGCCGTTATGATTAACCTGTTAGGTGAACCTGGCTATGAAGGATTGGCCAAATACGAGGGTGTAGAAGAGGTGCTGGCAATGGAAGG
This sequence comes from Sphingobacterium sp. UBA5639, assembly GCF_002421245.1. Classification (NCBI taxonomy): domain Bacteria; kingdom Pseudomonadati; phylum Bacteroidota; class Sphingobacteriia; order Sphingobacteriales; family Sphingobacteriaceae; genus Sphingobacterium; species Sphingobacterium sp. UBA5639. The sequence goes on along the minus strand of NZ_DIJR01000028.1, from coordinate 88,112 downwards.
CGTATATATCCATTTATATGGAAAGAAATATACGAAGCCATTCCGTAAGATGGGCCATGTTTGTATTATCAATGATGACCGGGAGAAAGCGATCTCCAATGCAAGAAAAGTACAAGAAATATTAAAAGTTAAAGCTTAAACAATACTATGTCAGTCAATAATAAGGCCCAGGTAGGCATTATCATGGGAAGCAAATCAGATCTTCCTGTTATGCAGGATGCGATAGATGTGCTCAAAACCCTTGGGGTGGAATTTGAGGTAACGATCGTATCAGCACATCGTACACCACAACGTATGTTTGATTATGCCAAAAATGCAGCATTTCGTGGTTTGAAAGTTATTATTGCTGGAGCGGGTGGTGCGGCGCATTTGCCTGGAATGGTCGCTTCAATTACACATTTACCTGTAATAGGCGTGCCTGTAAAATCATCAAATTCCATTGATGGATGGGACTCGGTACTTTCTATCCTTCAGATGCCCAATGGTATTCCTGTAGCAACTGTCGCTTTAAATGCGGCGAAGAATGCAGGTATATTGGCAGCTCAGATTCTGGGTACACATGATGAAACAATCAGCAAGAATATCATCGAATTTAAAGAAGAGTTGGCGAGAAAAGTAATCGAGACCGCAGTAGAGGTCGAAGATACCGAATTCTAAGCTGACAATCTTACAAAATAAAAAAAGGNNCCTTTTTTTATTTTGTAAGATTTGCCTGAACATAATCGTAACTTTTTTTGAGACTTTCGATCTTATTTGGCATATAGATATTGTCTTGCTCGACAAATGCATATTTAAGTCCGGCTTTATTCTTTTCTTTGACGATTTCAAGGAAGTTGATGCTTCCGGTCCCCACTTCGGTATACTTGATGTCATTGAAGATTTGCTCAATCGGCAATTTTCCATCTTTGGGCCATTCAATGGGATTGGATTTTGTTTTATCCATATCTTTGACATGCCATAGTTTAAAACGGTTGGGGAATTTTTCAAACAAGGCTATCGGGTTTTTACCCGCTTTCTCTGCCCAGAAAAGGTCTAATTCAAAATCGACCAAATCAGGTTCAGTGAATGCTAACATCACCTCTTCACCGGTCGTATTATTGCCCAGATCCCTAAATTCCCAGAAATGGTTGTGGTAGGCAACTTTTAGACCCAATTTTTTAGCCTGTTCACCAGCTTTATTCAATTGCTCGGCAGCATAGAGATAATCATCTTTTTTCAATGCATTCAGATCAAACATCGGTGTTACAGGAGCAATTACATATTCTTGGCCAAGTTCTTTTGCTGCATCAAAATAAGCCGCAAGATCTTCTTTGTCGGTATGCGCTTTACTGAGGTATTTGGACATATCGTAATGGCCTGAATGTGTTTTTAGACCGTTATCATCCAATATTTTCTTCAACTCTTTGTAAGGCAATTTCCAGAACTGCTTGGCTGTGGCGTCTATCCCATAGAGCTCAACATGTTTATACCCAATTTTGGCAATTTGTTCCAAAGATCCTTTCGGATCTTTATCCATTAAATCGCGAATGGAATACAGCTGTACGCCTATATTCTGTAATGGATTGTCGCTGATTGCACCGGCTTTATTTTGACAAGATATAAAGTTGGGCACCAGATAAGCTGCCGAAAGACCTATTCCAGCTTGCTTTAAAAATTGACGACGAGAATTGTTCATCATATAATTGATTACTTGTTAGTGTACAATGTACAATTATTTGTTCAGAAATCAATGGTACAACAGGGAATATTTTTGAAGTGTATGCTGAATCTTAACCCATAAAATTTTTGGAAGGTCAATGTCTTGTAGGTTGGGAAGAGTTCCTTTTAGGGGAGGAGTGCGGAGTTCTTCACACCAATAAAAAAGGTCTGAATATTTTTCAGACCTTTTTTCTATTCAAGTAGGAAAACTTAAACAGTCATGATATCTTTTTCTTTCAGTTCAGCCAATTTATCAACTTTTACAATGAATGCATCTGTTAATTTTTGAACTTCACCTTCAGCAGTTTTGATTTCATCTTCAGAAGCGCCGTCATTTTTTAATTTTTTGATGGATTCGTTGACATCTTTACGGATATTACGTACACCAATACGGCCTCTTTCAGTTTCTTCTTTTACTTTCTTAACCAAATCACGTCTTCTTTCTTCTGTTAAAGGAGGAATATTCAGACGAATAACGATACCGTCATTCTGTGGGTTGATTCCTAGGTTAGCGTCAGTGATAGCTTTTTCAATTGCGTTGATGAGCGATTTTTCCCAAGGTTGGATAACAATAGTCCGTGCATCAGTTGTATTGATGTTGGCCACTTGTGAAAGTGGAGTGGCGCTACCATAATAGTCTACTGAAATTCCATCTAACATCGATGGAGAAGCTTTACCCGCACGAATTTTAGTTAATTCGGATTCGGTGTGAGCAACTGCTTTGGACATCTTGTCTTTACAATCGTCCAATTCAATTGAAATTAGTTCGTTCATATAAGATTACGTTTTTTACAGATTTAAATTATTTGACCACAGTTCCGACATGTTCACCATTAGCAAGTTTCAATAAGTTGCCTGGTTTGTTCATATCAAATACGATGATCGGTAATTTGTTTTCTTGACAAAGGGTAAAGGCTGTCATATCCATAACATTTAATCCTTTCTCATAAACCTCTGTGAATGATATTTCTTCAAATTTTGTTGCAGTAGGATCTTTTTCAGGATCTGCGGTGTAAATACCATCCACACGGGTTCCTTTCAATACGGCATCCGCATTGATTTCGATTGCACGCAAAGATGCAGCGGTATCCGTTGTGAAATAAGGGTTTCCTGTACCAGCTCCGAAAATAACAATACGGCCTTTTTCCAAATGGCGTACAGCTCTTCTGCGAATAAATGGTTCGCAGATTTGCTCCATTTTGATCGCAGTAAGCAAACGTGTCTTTTTCCCAACTTTCTCAAGCGCATCTTGAAGTGCCATGCTGTTGATGACTGTGGCAAGCATGCCCATATAGTCTGCTTGAACACGGTCCATGCCTGATTTTTCGGCGCTTAGACCACGATATATATTACCGCCACCGATAACAATTGCAATTTCTAAACCTTGATCGTGAAGTTCTTTGATATCATTAGCGTATTGTGATACACGGTTAATATCGATACCGTAGCTTTGGTCACCCATTAAGGATTCACCGCTAAGTTTTAATAAGATACGTTTGTATTTCATAATTGTTTTTTTGGAAATTTTCCAAAGGTCAAAGATAAAATATTTTTTTTATCCCTTAAGCCTAAAATAATATTTATTGTGCTTTTATTGTTTGATTAATGACTTCTCCGTAATACTGTTCATATAAAGGCATAATATTGGACAATTGGAATTTTTTCGCATGATTTAATGCCGCTTCCTTAAATTTTTCTAAGCGCTCTCCATCTTCCAAGATATAAATCGCATTCTTTGCCATATCTTCAACATCACCAACAGCACTGAGAAATCCAGTGACGCCGTTTTCATTCAGCTCAGGTAACCCTCCAGTATTGGAAGAGATAACTGGAACTTGACAAGCCATGGCTTCTAAGGCCGCAAGACCGAAACTTTCCGAACTTGAAGGCATCAGAAATAGATCTGATACAGACAGTATTTCTTCCACTGCATCCTGTTTCCCCAAGAAACGGACGTCCTTGCATACATCAAGTTCTCTGGATAGCTCTTCTGCATTTCGACGCTCAGGGCCGTCACCTACCATCAATAATTTGGAAGGGATAACATCATGTACTTTCTTAAAAATACGGATGACATCTTCTGTATTTTTGACTTTTCTAAAGTTAGACGTATGGACCAATATACGCTCATTGCCGGGGGCAATGGCTTTTTTGAAATGTGACCGATCTTTATTGCTAAATCTGTCGAGGTCAATAAAGTTGGGAATCACTTTGATATCGCGCGTAATATCAAAATATTGAAGCGTCTGATCTTTCAGATTCTGTGATACAGCGGTTACGCCATCGGACTGATTGATGGAGAATGTTACGACCGGACTAAAACTCTTGTCTTTGCCAACCAATGTAATATCCGTCCCGTGTAAAGTCGTCACGACAGGAATATTAATGCCGTAGGTAGTGAGTAAGATCTGTTTGGCCATAAATGCCGCTGATGCATGTGGAATGGCATAGTGGACGTGGATCAAATCCAACTTTTCGAAGCGAACAACATCAACCAGTTTGCTGGCTAACGCAGATTCATAGGGTAGAAAATCAAAAAGAGGATACTGCGAAACAGCTACCTCATGATAGTATAGGTTTTCAGAAAAGAAATCCAGACGTGCAGGTTGTCGATAGGTTATAAAATGAATCTCATGTCCATTTGCGGCCAAGGCCTTTCCTAGTTCGGTTGCAACTACACCACTTCCACCAAAGGTGGGATAACAAACAATTCCTATTTTCATCTGCGTAATTATGTCTGAGCGCATATTTTAACGGCATCCCCGTTATAAACGCTGTTTATTTTTTGTTAAAAGGTTCCCGGGAACCTCGTGTTAGTACTTTGATTGTCGTTGTTCAAGACTCGCAATGTCCATTACATACAAACGCTATTCATTCATGTGGCACCGACGAAGTTCTTTAGCTTGACAATTGCCCTCTTATTTTACTTTATGATAATAAGGTAAATTGAAGATGCTTATTCCTGAATTTTGTGTTGCAAATTTCGTCTATTTATGCGTAAAATAACAAAAACCAATTGCCATAGTTTTGTGAATTTTTTGATTGGTTAAAAAGCACTATCTTTAAATAGATATTAAATCGGTATATGGATAACTTTATAAGTGATATTTCAGGACAGCAATTTCCTTCGGAACAACGTATTTTGGGGGCTTCAATCCGACAACCCATTTTTAAGCTGATAAAAAAGGAATATCCAGGTTTTAGTAAGGACAAGTATATCGCCGCAAGTGAGTTGACACGATTTAAAGAAACTTATATCGCCGAATTTCTGAAAGATGAGTCTGGACAGTTAAGTCAATTGGATCAGCAGGTCATCAACAGTTTTAAGGAAAATAAAGTGATCAGCGCAAGTTTGGATGGAGATAATATGGAGCCAGTCAGCGTAGGAGACCGGGTTGCCGATAAAGTGGCTGAGTTTGGCGGAAGCTGGACCTTTATTATTTCCTTTGTCTTATTTTTGATTGTCTGGATTGCGGCCAATATCTTTTGGTTAAATAATAAAGGCTTTGATCCTTATCCCTTTATTTTACTGAACCTGATTTTGTCCTGCGTAGCTGCTTTGCAAGCTCCAGTTATTATGATGAGTCAAAACAGACAGGAAGATAAGGATCGTGAACGTGCAAGAAATGACTATATGGTCAACTTAAAGGCTGAACTCGAAATCAGGGAATTGCATGAGAAAATAGATCATCTCATTATCCGCAAAGAACAAGAACTTGTCGAAGTACAACGGGATCAAGTGGAAAAATTGAGCTTTCTATTAAAAAAGATGGAAAAAATAGAAGAAGCATTTAAAAATAAATGAATTTAGAAGGAGTAATAGGAGAACTTACGTTTAAGTTTTCCAGATCGGGTGGAGCAGGTGGACAACATGTAAACAAGGTGTCATCGAAAGTATTGTTGCAGTGGGATGTTGCGCTATCCACAGCTGCTTCTGTTGAAGAAAAAGCAATGATTTTCAACGCGTTGGCAAACCGTATCAATAAAGAAGGAATACTGCAATTGGAGTGCGATATTGATCGGTCGCAGATCCGTAATAAAGAAATCGCAATCGATCGCTTTAAGCGTATAGTGGAAGGCGCACTTGTGCCAGCAAAACCCCGTAAAAAAACTAAAACTCCGTATTCGAGTGTGCTAAAAAGACTGGATCGAAAGAAACAACAGTCTCAATTGAAAGCTTCAAGGAAAAAGAATTTCGACGAATAAAGATGATAATATCACGTGTTGTTTTAAATTAATTGTTTAATTATCAGTATTTTGTATTTTAAACTAATTTATTAGTTGTAAAACTATGATTTTAGTTATAACTTGTGTATTGATTTATTATTCTGGTATTTATTTTATTCCTGAGAAGTTATGGAGGATTTTAAAGAGTTAACGAAAGCCGAGGAGCAGATTATGCAAGAGCTCTGGGAGATGGGCCGTGGCTTTGTCAAAGAAATTATTGATCGACTTCCGGAGCCGAAACCGGCCTATAACACGGTCTCGACCATCGTTCGTATTCTCGAAACAAAGGGCTTTGTAAGGCATGAATCTTTTGGTAAAAGTCATCAATATTTACCAAAGATTTCAAAAGAGGAATATAAGAAAGGTATCACAGGTAAGTTATTAACGAATTATTTTGACAATTCGCCCAAGCGTATGCTCTCTTATTTTTTGGAAGAGAATAGGCTGGACATCAAAGAACTTGATGACATCTTATCGATCATCGAACGTAATAAATAACAACCAATACCCTTTTATAAACTTTTTGATTATGATTTACTTATTGATTGTCAATATTTCATTGATTATCAGTTTTGTGCTCTACAAACTGATTTTTAGAAAACTTACTTTTTTTCAATGGAACCGGATCTATTTGATTGGAATGGTTGTATTTTCCTTATTAGCTCCTGTGGGTATTTTTATTGAATTACCCAAGACGGAAATGATTTCCAATCATATTCCACAGGTCGACTTAGGAACATATATGGATGTCGAAATCGGGAGCCCGATCGAAAAAAAACCTCTTTTTTTGTTGGATATTCTTGCCAAGATCTATTGGATAGGAGCGGGAATCGCCTTTTTTTTCTTGGCGATACGGATCAAGCAACTTGTTCGGGTATTGCGTTCTTCTCCTGAGTACCTGAGTTTTTCTTTTTTTAATCGGGTTGTGATTGGAAAATCGATTAAAAACAAGAAGAATATTGCATGGCATGAGCAGGTTCATGCTGAGCAGGGACATTCCTATGATTTACTGTTGATTGAGCTACTTAAAATTTTCAATTGGTTCAATCCTGTTGTGTATTTCTTTCAAAAGGAAATAAGGTTTCAACACGAATATATTGTAGATGAAATTTGCTCGACCGATAAAGTGGCTTATGCAGAAATGCTGGTTGCTCATGCATTACGTACAGATCAATTGGCTTTTTCACATGAGTTTTCCAATCATTCTTTTTTAAAGCAGCGCATCACGATGTTATTTAAAGATAAATCTGTACAAAGACAACGCTTGTTATATGTGATTGTGCTGCCCATGTTATTGGTGGTAGCGGGGTCTACGTTGGTCTTTAATACGAGTAGGGCCAAGGCTATGGTAGCGGATGTAGAAGAAAGCGTTAATGGCTTAACTGTGACTGATGAGCAGACATTGCCGAGCCAGTCTGAGGAGCTAAAAAATGGACAGGTAAATGAAGACAGTAAGGTCTACAAAGATCCTGAGATCATGGCTATTCCAGTTGGAGGAATGAAAAAGTATGTCATGGGATTGGGCAGTAGAATCCACGTGAGTGATGAAGCAATCAAAAATAATGTGATCGGGGTAATTGTCATCTCGGCCATCGTGGAGAAAAATGGTGAGTTGAGCCATATAAAGGCTAAGAATGATTTGGGCTATGGCCTGGCATCCGCTGTGGAAAATGCTGTAAAAGCAAGTGGGAAATGGAAACCTGCAATCGTCAATGGGAAAGTCGTTCGATCGCTGCTTTCCTTACCCGTTACCGTTGGCGGAAAAACGACGTACTATTGGGAGGAAACTGACACATTGGGCAGAAAGGTGCGAATGTCATCTCATTCATTCCCGGGCGCTGAATCTGGTGAAGAGACGGAAAAACAACTCAAGGAAGTAAAATCGATAAGGACGGAAGATGAGAGCGACCGCTGGAATCTTTCATTGGATTTTCAGTCCGATTTAGTAACTTTTGATAAAGTTGAGGTGCAACCAACACCTATTGGGGGAATGCGATCTTTTATGATCTGGGTAGGCGATAATTTTGTTTTTCCGGAAGCAGCAATTAAACGGGAGGTTAATGGCATTGTTGAAGTGGCTTTTATTGTCGAAAAGGATGGCAGTTTATCCCATGTTGATGTAAAAAAAGATCTTGGTTATGGAACCAAAGAGGCGGCATTGGAGCTCCTAAAAGGTGCGAAAAAATGGAAACCGGGATTAGTTAACGGTAAACCGGTACGCGTGGCTTACACATTGCCGATTCGTTTAAATCTAAAGAAGTAAAGATTAGATCATAAATATGCAGAGCAGATTCATTCAAATTTTCTATTTTATTGTGGTTTTGGCCATGCTTTCTTCCTGTAAGTCCTATAAAGTGGTTCCCAACGGTTTTGCTGTACAAGGTGATGAGTATTTTGTTAATATTAACAAAGAGCTTACCGTATTCCTCGGGGATGATATTATGGAGGATAAAAATTGGCAAGGTAAGACTAATCCGATTAATGCAAAGCAGGTTAACAATCGATTTCGTCGTGTATTACGCCATTTACGCTATTCAGATACCGCGTATCAGGTTTTGTTTTCTGGACATCTGGAAGGAAAATATCAGTATGACATGCTTGCTGTAGTCAACAACTCGCCAAATGTAAAAGGGAAAAAAAATCACCTACTTGATTTAAGTTCTTTTCAACGGGAGCAAAATAAGGAAGGACGATATTTTTATACGACTACAACTTTTAAGGGACAAAAGCTGCTTCATTTTGTAATTCCATTTAACGGGCGCCTTTGGCAAGAGAAAATGGTGTCGCTGATCTTTCTCTTCCCGGAGGATTTTACCGATATCGCGTGGGCGAAGGATGTAGTGATGTCTAATGTTGCTATGTATCGCGATCGTTATAAATTTACCCCGAGCCGCACAGAGATTTTATGTCCTGATGATGGTAGTAGCCGTTCGCATTTAGATTATAAAATTCCGGAAGAAAAGGTGAATAAAACAGGTTACATGTTAATGAAAGCTTATGGTGAAGTTGGCGGAGAACGAAAACTGGTTGTTTACCGCGTGATGAAGCCTGGTGATTTTTATGGGTCCTTTGTGACTTGTAAAGGGGATTATGAAATTCTATATACCACATTGCAAGACAAGATTGTTTGGCAGACCAAGGTGAATACAGAGCGGGATGTCGAATTCTAACGAAATAAATTGAAAGCCTTGGATCAATAATCCAGGGCTTTCAATTTATTCTTTAAATGTGAAATTTCATTTTGGAGCTGTTCAACTTTCTCCAATAGGTGACTGGCAACCTGAATTCCGGCAGGATTTACTTCAAGATCATAGTAGAGATTTGAAAAGCGTTCCAATTTTTGGAGCTCTTCTTCATCAATATATTGTTCTTCCTGTTGAATGACAATATGTATGAGTCCGTATTCCTCCATGGTTTGCAGGAATGTTGTTTCAACCTTTCTGGACTGGCAGAAGTCGATGACTTTAATGAGTGTCGTTTCCATAAGATTAGTGTTTTAAATCCTTCAACTGTTGGAACAAGGCCTTTTCTTCGGCAGACAGATTATTGGGCATTTGAATATTCAATGTGACATACAGATCGCCAAATTCACCTTCTTTGCGATACAAGGGGAATCCTTTTCCTTTAAGTCGCATTTTTGCACCATTTTGACTTTCGGCTTTAATCTTCAGTTTAACTTTGCCGCCGAATGTATCTAAAGTTGCTTCACCGCCTAAAATAGCTGTATAGAGGTCTATATCAAGTGTTGTGTATAAGTCATCCCCCTGACGTTTAAAACGGGCATCAGGCGTGATGTTGATGGTGATATAGAGATCTCCTTTTGGGCCACCGTTGATGCCCTCTCCGCCATAACCTTTCAGTTTGATCTTTTGACCATCCTCCACGCCAGCATGAATCGTGATGCGGATACTTTTTCCATTGATATTGAAGGTCTGTTGATGTGTCGTGTAAGCTTCTTGTAAGGTTAAGCTGAGCTCCGCATTAAGGTCCTGGCCGCGGAATGTACTTTGGCGGCCTCCTCCGCGTCTGCTACCAAACATCTGTTCGAAGAAATCAGAGAATTGCCCATCATCAAAGTTTCCAGTGTACTCATGGGAACCGCCACCACCAAATGGATTTCCTCCAGCGCCGAATGGATTTCCTCCGTTAGATTGTGACTGACGGTATTGTTGTTGCGCTTTTTCATACTCCTCTCCATGTTGCCAATGTTCACCGTATTGGTCATATTTTTTGCGCTTTTCGGGATCGGATAATACTTCATTTGCCTCATTAATCTCCTGAAATCGTTGTTTGGCCTCATTGTCATTGGGGTTGACATCAGGGTGGTATTTACGGGCTAGTTTTCGATATGCTTTTTTGATGTCATCAGCAGAAGCTGTTTTATCAATGCCAAGCACTTTATAGTAATCTACAAAAGCCATAAATTATACTTGTTTTGTATTAAAGATAACAATAATTGTGAATAAAAGGTTTATGCTAAAGGTCATTTTAGTACATAAAAAAAGCAAGTAAACAATCATTTACTTGCTTTTTGTATTGTACAAAATAATCCTTGATAAAGCCGATAATTTGACCTTACTCTTTATTACTGTCGATGACCAGGCGATTTTCCCTATTGGCTATTTGCCATGCCGTGTAAAATGCGAGCTTTTCGCGTTTTACCATTAATGGAAAGTCGATCTTGTCATAGGTATCTGCAGGCGTGTGGTAGTCCGGATGCAGGCCCGAAAAATAAAAGACAGAAGGAATACCTTTCTTGGCAAAGTTATAATGATCGGATCTATAGTACAAACGCATAGGATCCTTTGGATTGTCATACATATAGTCAATCTCCAGTTTCGTATGTTTTTCATTCTCATTTTTATTGATCTCATATAACTCGGAGCTCAATTTATCTGAACCGATAGCGTGGATATAATCATGATTGCCTTTGAGATGCTTGTCGTCGACACGGCCGATCATATCGATATTGATGCAAGCAACGGTGTTTTTCAATGGAAATATCGGATTTTCTGTATAGAACTTGGAACCTAGTAAACCTTTTTCTTCTGCAGCATAGGTGATGAACAAAATGCTGCGACGTGGGCCATTTCCTGTTGATTTAGCTTTCGAAAAAGCGCGTGCCAACTCAAGGACGGCTGTTGTGCCCGAGGCATTGTCATCGGCCCCAAAGAAGATATTGCCTTTGGAATCCATTCCATCGTGGTCGTAGTGGCCTCCGATCACAACGATTTCGTCTTTTTTATCTGTTCCTTCCAGATAGCCAAGAATGTTTGGATCAGCTAAAGCAGCCGCATTGGTGCCAAACTCAGCTTTAAAATTTGTTGAAATAACAAAGGAATTAGGTTTTCCCGTACGATTAATCTTTGCAACAACAGTAGCAAGGTTAGTTCTCGCCAGGTTTAGTATATAATTTGCGGCATGGTCTGTAATGTTGACTACAGGGATCATTGGCGACTTTTCCGGCGCTGGTTGGTCCACCGCCAAATTGTAACGGCCCTCAATAGCACGGTCTCCCGCATCCTCCAAAAGTTGGGACAGCTGACTATTGATCGCTAGTACCATTTTGGGATTGTGTTTAAGGATCTCTTTGACTTTTTTATTTCGGGTTGTTGCCCAGTCCGACGCAGTCTTTTTGCTGCTAATCCATGAATTTCCTTTCTCATCTGTTGGCTCATTCTCATTGATCAACATAACGATCTTATTGTGGAGATCCAAGCCCGAGATATCCGAATACTTGGGTTCATCTATGCCATAACCAATAAACACGATTTCATTGCTTTCGAAGAATTTGTTCTCGTTGTTGCCAATGACGAAAATGTCCTTACCATGCTGGAAGGGCCTGTCGTTAATACTAAATTGCTTTACTTTAAAGCTGTTGCGAATTAGTTGCAGGGGTTGGAAATAGGATCCGTTGACAGGTGCACTAAGTCCATATTTTTTAAATTCATTGGCAATATATTCTGCTGCCAGACGTCCGCCTTTTTGGCCGGTTCCTCGGCCTTCAAAATCGACAGAAGCTAAAGTGCGCAGATGCTTCTGGGTAGATTCTACCGTGATTTCATCGGCATATTTACTGTTTATGTCCTGTGCATTTGCACAGCTCATCAGAGCGCATGCTATCCAAAGCAGGTTGTATATTTTCTTCATTGTTTATTTTTTACTAGTGTGACTTTCAGTACCTTATTTTGTAATTTAATTAACCAGATCAGCTGCGTATCATCTCCTTGATTGATATAACAGGTGTCGTTATCTGCACAATATATAAAAAAAAGCGGATGAAAAGTGTAATTTGCTTTTCATCCGCTTCTTAAAATATGTTAATTTACCTAACAGCTACAAGCTATTTTGTTTACGCGGTTAGCGTGACGCCCACCTTCGAATTCCGTGTTTATAAATGTGTTGACGATCTTTTTAGCGAGGTCAAGGTCGATAAAACGTGCAGGTATACATACGACGTTCGCATCATTATGCTGACGGGCTAAAGCCGAAATTTCCTCTAACCAACAGATAGCAGCACGGATATTTTGGTGTTTATTGGCTGTGATAGCAACACCATTTGCACTTCCACAAATTAAGACTCCGGCATCAGCTTCTTTGTTTTCTACCGCTGATGCAACTGGGTGTGCGAAATCCGGATAATCCACTGAATCTGGGGAATTTGTTCCAAAATCTGTTACCTCATAACCCAGTTCATTTAGAAAACTTACCAAAGCTGTTTTGTATTCAAAGCCGGCATGGTCACTTCCAATCGCAATTTTCTTTACGCTGCTCATTTTATTGTTATTTTATTTTTCTTGTGCTAATTTTTTTCTTTTGACATCGGCCGAAACCATGATACTTATCTCATATAATAAGAACATTGGTGCTGCAACGGTCAACATGGTGATGATATCTGCAGACGGTGTAATGATAGCTGCTATCACTAAAATAATTACAGTTGCATAACGACGGCTGGCCCGCATAAATTCAGGGGTCATAATGCCTATTTTCGAGAGAATAAATACCAGTATCGGGAGTAGGAAAACAATTCCACAGCCCAATGTTAACGTTGCTATCGTAGAAAGGTAGTTATCAATGGTAATCTGGTTCACGATCTCATCACTTAGGGATACGTTGGCTAGAAAGTTGATGGATAAGGGTACAACGATGTAGTATCCGAAGAGTGCTCCTAAAATAAACAATAAAGAAGAGTAAAAAACAAACCCGCGTGCAGACCGTCTTTCCACATCGGTCAGTGCTGGTTTTACAAATAACCAAATTTCAAAAAGGAGGTAGGGGAATCCCATCATCAAAGCCATCAATAAACAGGAGTTTATCTGAAGCATAAATTGACCTGCTAGTTCGGTATTGATGATATTAAAAGGAATTTTCTTGACACAGAAGTCTGCTAAATTGAAAGCATCTGCTGCCTTACACATCATGCGATAGGTCCAAAAATTTAAATTCTTTGGCCCCATGATGATATCGTTGAATACGAAATCGTAGAATGTAAAGGCAATACCTGCAAAGATACAGATCGCAATTGCTGAACGGACCAAATGCCATCTTAAAACCTCAAGGTGGTCAAAAAAAGACATTTCCGCTTCTATATTCTTCCCTTTATCTTTAATAGCTTGTATTAGATCTTTCGAATTAGGTGTACTCATAAAAATTGTTTGGAAACAAAAATACCATTCTTATTGTAAAGAATGGTATTTTTTATGTATGTAAAGATAATTTTATTTAATCTTCCGCAGGATATTCCGTTAGGTCGAAAGTTTCCATAAACTTTGTCGTGAAATTGCCTGCTCTAAAGTTAGGGTCGCGCATCAATCTCAAATGCAAAGGAATGGTTGTTTTGATCCCTTCAATGACGAATTCACTCAATGCACGTTCCATAGTACAAATTGCTTCCTCACGTGTTTGCGCAACGGTGATCAATTTAGCAATCATAGAATCATAGTTTGGCGGAATTGAGTAACCAGAATAAACGTGTGTATCTACACGTACACCATGTCCACCTGGTGAGTGGAAGTTGGTGATTTTACCTGGTGAAGGACGGAAATTGTTAAAAGGATCCTCCGCATTGATACGACATTCGATCGCATGCATTCCTGGTTCGTAGTTTTTTCCGGAGATCGGAATTCCTGCGGCCACCTTAATTTGTTCTTTGATCAGATCAAAGTTGATGACTTCTTCCGTTACCGGGTGTTCTACTTGGATACGTGTGTTCATTTCCATAAAGTAGAAGTTGCGGTGTTTGTCAACCAAGAATTCGATTGTACCAGCACCTTCATAGTTTACAGCTTTAGCACCTTTAACAGCAGCCTCTCCCATTTCAGCTCTCAATTCGGGAGTCATAAAAGGTGATGGCGATTCTTCAATCAATTTTTGATGACGACGTTGGATCGAACAGTCACGTTCAGATAGATGACATACTGTACCGAATTGGTCACCCACAATTTGGAATTCGATATGACGCGGTTCCTCTACATATTTTTCAAGGTAGATACCGTCGTTACCGAACGCAGCCGCAGATTCGACACGCGCAGAATCCCAAGCTGGTTCAAACTCTTCGTCTTTCCAAATGATGCGCATACCACGGCCACCACCACCGGCTGTAGCCTTGATGATAACTGGGTAGCCGATTTCATTGGCTAAGGTAATACCTTCTTTTACGTTTGAGATCAAACCATCGGATCCTGGAACAGTAGGAACACCAGCTTTTTTCATGGTATCTTTTGCACGGGATTTATCACCCATTTTCTCGATCTGCTCTGCAGTTGCACCAATAAATTTGATACCGTACTCTGCACAGATAGCTGAGAAACGAGCATTTTCCGACAAGAAACCATATCCTGGGTGAATCGCATCTGCATTTGTTAATTCAGCTGCAGAAATAATATTCGGAATGTTTAAGTAAGAGTCTCTACTCGGTGGAGGACCAATACAAACTGCTTCATCCGCAAATCTTACGTGTAAACTATCGCGATCGGCAGTCGAATATACTGCAACACTTTTAATACCCATTTCACGACAGGTACGGATAATGCGCAGGGCAATCTCGCCTCTATTTGCAATTAATATTTTTTTGAACATTGTCTTGAATTATGAAGTTTGCAAAAAATGTAGCCCTTTGGAGGCTACATGTATTCATTTACGTAATTGTAAATTACTTAGGCTCAACTAAGAATAATGGTTGGTCGAACTCAACAGGTTGAGCATCTTCTACCAAAATCTTAACGATTTTACCTGAAACTTCAGATTCAATTTCGTTGAATAATTTCATTGCTTCAATGATGCATAGTACAGAACCGGTATTGATATCATCACCAACATTGACGAAAGATGGTTTACCAGGTCCAGCCGAACGGTAAAATGTACCGATCATTGGTGATTTGATTGTGATCAAGTTTGCTTCAGCGCTTGCGGCTGGTGCTGCAGGGCTAGCTATTGGAGCTGGTGCCGCTGCTTGTGCAACTTGAGGAGCAGCAATTGGAGCAACAGCAGGAACAGTAGCTGTTACGTACGTAGGCTCTTGATTTGTTTTTATTGTAATTTTAAAATCTTGCTCTTCAATTGAGACTTCATTCACACCTGATTTTGAAACGAATTTAATCAAGTCCTGAATTTGTTTGATATCCATACCCATAGTATTCTAGGTTTTGTTTGTTTCTAAAAAATTCTAACTGTCAAAAGTAATAAATTATACCATAAAATGGACAACTAATACGCCCATTTTAAATAGATGGATCCCCAAGTGAAACCTCCACCGAAAGCAGCAAGGATAAGATTATCTCCTTTCTTCAATTGAGATTCCCATTCCCACAAGCATAAAGGAATAGTACCACTGGTGGTATTTCCATATTTTTGAATGTTCACCATCACTTTTTCTTCCGGAAGCCCCACACGTTCTGCCGTTGCATCAATAATACGTTTGTTGGCCTGATGAGGCACCAACCAAGCAATATCTTCTGACTTTAAGTTATTTTTGACCATAACCTCATGTGCTACATCAGCCATATTGGTTACTGCAAATTTAAACACCGTACGACCTTCTTGGTAAGCGTAATGTAATCCTGCATCTACAGTTGCATGCGACGCCGGATTCAGCGAACCCCCACCTTTGATATTCAAAAACTGTCCTCCGGAACCATCGGTTTTTAAAATAGCATCTTGTATACCCATGCCTTCTTCATTTGGCTCCAATAATACACAGCCACAACCATCACCAAATAGGATACAGGTATTGCGGTCTTGGTAATTGATGACCGAAGACATTTTATCGGCACCGATAACAAGGACTTTTTTATGAGTGCCAGCAGTGATAAATTGTGTTCCTGTATTCAGACCGAACAAGAAACCTGAACAAGCCGCCTGAAGATCAAATCCCCATGCATTTGTAGCTCCGATTTTATCGGCCAGAATATTTGCAGTCGCAGGGAACAGCATATCTGGTGTGCTTGTACAAAAGATAATAAGGTCAATATCTGTAGCAGCTATACCTCTTTTTTTCAATAAACCTTGCACTGCAGGTACAGCAAGATCTGAAGTAGCAAGACCTTCACCTTTTAAGATGCGACGCTCTTTGATTCCCGTTCTGGAAACAATCCATTCGTCGTTGGTGTCGACCATTGTTTCCAATTCTTTGTTAGTAAGGATATAATCCGGAACGTAACCATTTACAGCCGTGATTGCGGCGTGAATCTTTGACATAAATACTCTAATTGAAAATAGATCTGATGCTGTCAATGAACTTAGACTCGATCATATCTCTTGAAAATAAAACCATATTTTTAATGGCCTCAGGTGTCGAAATACCATGGCCAATAATGACAGGAGCATTAACTCCCAAGATCGGGCTACCGCCGTACTGCTCGTAGTTGAATCGGTCGAAGAAATCATCTTTAAAACCTTTTTTCAACGTCACTACATAAAATGATTCTGCGAGTTTCAAGACGACGTTGCCTGTAAATCCATCACAGACGTAAACGTCGGCATGGTCACTGAACAGGTCACGGCCTTCTGCATTTCCGATAAAGTTAATCTTGTCGTTGGCTTTAAGTAGGGGGTAGGTAGAGGTTGTTAGGATGTTTCCTTTTTCTTCTTCTTCTCCGATATTCAATAATCCCACTTTGGGGTTGGATACATTAAACACATGTTCGGCAAAGACACTTCCCAAGATTGCAAATTGGTTCAACATCTCTGGTTTACAGTCTGCATTAGCGCCGACGTCCAATAAGATTCCGAAGCCTGATTTTAATTTGGGAACAATGGATGCTATTGCAGGGCGTAATACGCCTGGGATAGCTTTAACGCTAAACATTGAGCCCACAAGCATGGCGCCAGTATTACCAGCAGAAGCGAATGAGTCAATTTCTTTGTTTTTTAAATATTCAAATCCCTTCGCAATACTTGAGTTGGGTTTTTGAGTTATTGCTTTGGTTGGATGTTCACCCATTGCAATGACTTCTGGAGCCTCCACATATTCAAAGTCAGATGAATTTCCCCCGGCTTGATTGATTAATTGTTTAGTCTCTTCAGTTTTACCAAAAAGGACTATTTTTTGGTCTCCAGTAAGCTGTTTTTGTGCTTCAATAGCACCTGTTATCGTTGCTTTAGGAGCATAATCTCCTCCTAAAATATCTAAACCAATCTTCATCCGTTATTATTTAGTAAATCAATAATACGCAAAAAACATCCCAAAGTAAAGCAAATTTCTAAAATAGTGCTTGTCTGGGATGTTTTGGTGTTATGAAAGGTTTACCTTAGACAACAGCTGTATTTTCAATGATCAATTTACCGTTGTAGTACAAGTTTCCGTCTACAGTATATGCACGGTGAGGTAAATGAACTGCGCCAGTTTCTTTACATACTGTCAAGCTTGGAGCTTCAGCTTTATAATGTGTTCTTCTTTTGTCTCTTCTTGATTTAGAAGTTTTACGTTTTGGATGTGCCATCTCGTATTCTTGTTTTAGTTATTTTTAATATTTCTCAATGCTTCCCAACGTGGGTCGATAATTTCTTCTTCTTTTTGTTCCTCTGAATCAGGCTCGCTTGTAAATAACGCGAGCATCTCAGGATCACATTGTATACCTTGTCCCTGCTCTTCACATTTTACGATATAGGGAACAGCTAAATTAATGTATTCGTATAATAACTCAGCTATATCCAACTCATGGTCGCTTTTGGATAAGATCAACACCTCTTCGGTATTATCTGTCCAATCTTCATCCGTGAATTTGACTAATATTCGTTCTTGAATTGAAATCGGTGACATAAACTCTTTTAAGCAGGTATCACAAGTCAATTGAATTTCGCCTTGGATATCAAAATGCAAAATCAAAAGATTTTCTTGTTTTTGCAATTCAACTTCTGCTTTCAGATTGCCATCTTTTACAATCGAATGTTCGTAGCAGTCAAAGAACTTTTTATTAATGTCAAACTCAAAATTGTGCTTTCCAGCGTTGAGCCCCGAAAAGGGAATTCTGTATTGTTTTAGATGTTTCACAATCTTGCATTTGAGCCTGCAAAGGTATGTATAAAATCATTAGGATAGAAATATTTTTTCAAATATTCCGAAGCAAAGCTTCATATACACCAGTAACAGGACTTATTCATAATAATTTTTGCCTAACTCTATCTTTTCGCGCCCATTTGCCATACGCCATTTGTTGGTATCGCGTAGCGAATAAGCACAGCCGCAATATTCCTGCATATAGAATTTCTCCTTTTTGGAGACTTCAAGCATACGGGCAGAACCACCTTTCTTACGCCAGTTGAAAGTCCAATACTCCATCCCTTCATGGCGGGAGGCAGCACGTAAACCACAATCATTGATCTGCTCCATGTTTTTCCAACGGGAGATACCCAGCGAACTTGAAATCACATCAAAGCCATTGGCAGCCGCATACTCAGCCGTTTTTTCAAAACGCATATCAAAACACATCGTGCAACGGATGCCTCTTTCAGGCTCTTGCTCCATCCCTTTGGCCAAATCAAACCAATGATCAACATCGTAGTCCGCATCAATAAAAGGGATATTATGTTTTTCCGCAAATCGGATGTTCTCGTCTTTGCGTAAATCATATTCTTTGCGGGGATGAATATTGGGATTGTAAAAATAGATTGTAAAATCGATATCCGAAGCAATGAGTGCTTCCATCACTTCTCCAGAACACGGAGCACAGCAGGAGTGTAAAAGTAATTTTTTGCCCTCTCCCGGTAATGTCAACGTCTCCCTTACAAATTCCTTATTTTCCATAATCGTATGTGCTAACAAAAACAAAGGCAATTTTAATCAAAAAGTAGCGGATTGACAAATATTCCGTTTTACTTATACGGGTTTGCCCCTAAAAGAATCATATAAATTCATTGATATTCTGCATATATTAGTAGATTTGTATGTTTAACGCAATACGCTATTTTTAATAAAAAATATATGAAATTTTCGTTTCAATCCTGTATTATCCTATTCGTTGCCAGTGTAATAGGTTTTACTTCTTGCAAGAAACTGGATGATGAGCCTGTACGAACGGGGGCTACTTTGATCTCTAGATTATATGTTTCTTTCTCGGATTACGACCAGAACAATTCTGCGCTTAAAAACATGATGATTATCGATCCGGCTGATACGACCAATTTAGATAATATCTATCAATATCTTTCTCCGGCAAAAGGGGGCGGACCAATTCTTTTTGATGCTGCTGCCCGGGCTATCTTTCAGGCGAGTGTTACGGCACAGGATACCTTTCTTCAGGTGATTCCATTTGCCAATGAGATCTATGGAATTCCCGGTAATGCAGGTGCTATTGGATACCGCGGTTTTACGAATGTTAGGGGATTGGCCTATTATACGTATGCCCAACAAAATGGTACATCTGGATCTGTAACAACACCATTTCTTTTGGCGGTTACAAATCGCGGAGTAGGTAATTCCATGTTATATGCGATAAGTACACCAAGTGGAAAAGTGGGATCAAAAGGTGGAGCACCAATCATTGACAAACAGATTAACCTTGGGAACCTGGTTCCGAGTTCACTGACTTTATTGAATAGCAATACAAGTGATAGTAATGAGAAATTGGTGCTGATTGGTTTTAATAATGAAGGAACAGAAAATAGAAGTGGTTTTGCTGTATATTCTCAACTCAAACAAGAACTCATCGACCGTCCTCGCGATACCATTGTAGCTTCCACTAGATTTACGCCAGTGATGAAAGTATATATCAATGGTAAAACGGGATTAGGCTCGGTGTCCTATGCACCCAAAAAGGGTTTGTTGGCGGTAACTTCCGGTAGTGAAGTGCTATTTTTCAAAGATCCAAAAACCTTATTTAGTGGAGGCACGGACAAAACTGTGGCGCCTGATTACGTCATCGGTGGGGCTAATACAGGTTTAGTAAAACCTTGGGGGATAGCCATTGATGATCGTACAGAACAAGGGAAATTCTTTTATGTTTCTGATCTAACGAATCGTACAATTTCGCGTTTTCCATTGCTAGGTGAAGGCAATATAAAACCCGATATTGCAGCGAAAACCTATGGCTCTTTGACGCCGAATTATATCTTTTTAGATGCTCGTGAAGCTAATATTTTCTAACGTGCAGTTTAAGCAAGCAACTGGAAAAGCGCTTTGATTTCCTGTTGCTTGTTTGAACTTTCATGTTCCTCGTAGGCAGACATCAAGTTTCGCAAAGCTCGTTTAAGGATGGTCACATTATCGCAGGGATAGGTGAATTCTCTATCCGGATTGAGGTTCAGTTGCTTCAAAAATGAATTTACATCGCTTTTTTGCATAACCTGCCCACGATTAAAGGCATTGATGTAAAACAGCACATTTTCATTCCCTTCTTCATCCGAATCCATATACGCCAATACAAAATGCTTTGGTAAATTAATACCGTAGATCGGAATGTCCAATTTTTGTGCAATGATACTGTAAATGCAGGATAGGGTTAAGGGATTCCCCTGTTTGGTATCGAGTACTTGACCAATATAGGAATTCTGTGGATGATGATAATCCTTTGTATTTCCTGTTAGGCCGAAGGAGCCAAAAAGAACATGATTCATCAGGTTCACTTTTTCCAGCGGGCTCATGTCGTAATGCAAACCGCGCCATACCTCAGTTTTGAGGTCTTCTATCGCTAAAACAATCTTATGATCCTCATAAGAAGGATATTGATAATTATTGAGGATAATTAATCCTTCCAGTAGATTGAATGAGTTACTCAGGTTCCAAATCTGTAATTCGTTTTTGGTCTGATCAAATTGAATTTCATGGATAATATTCTCTAATCGACCCTGTATGTGAGGATCGAAGCTGGACTCCCAAAATTTTTCCAAATAGGGTACAATCTCAGGACCTTGGCTTTTTAACTGGTGCTCCACTTCCTGAATAATCTGTTGGTCGGTGTCGTCCAACAGGGATATTAGCGATTTCAACTCTCTCTCATTCATCATAACGAAGTTAAAGAATTGATTCGAGATATGAGCTAAAAAAATCCCTACCGTCATTGATGTACTGCGTAGGGATTATCCAGGTTAAATTGGCATACAATTATTTGAGCTGACCATCCAGCATATTGACAACTCTTTTACCGTATTCGGCATTTTTTTCAGAATGGGTTACTTGTATGATTGTAACGCCATCATCGTTGAGCTGTTTGAATAAATCCATGATTTCTTCGCCTTGTTTGGAATTTAAGTTACCCGTAGGCTCATCGGCCAGCAATAACTTCGGTGATCCCGCCAATGCACGC
This sequence comes from Sphingobacterium sp. UBA5639, assembly GCF_002421245.1. Classification (NCBI taxonomy): domain Bacteria; kingdom Pseudomonadati; phylum Bacteroidota; class Sphingobacteriia; order Sphingobacteriales; family Sphingobacteriaceae; genus Sphingobacterium; species Sphingobacterium sp. UBA5639. Next base: position 66,444 of record NZ_DIJR01000028.1, on the reverse strand, counting down.
GCTATACCGACAATCTGTTGCTGACCACCGGATAGCTGGGCCGGGAAGAGATCCTTCTTCCCGACAATGCCAAAGCGATCAAGCATATCGGCAACAATAGCTTTTCTTTCTTTGCTTGAAATGTCTTTATAGATCAAGGGTGTTTCGATATTTTCATACACGGTCAATTCATCCAGGAGATGATAAGCTTGAAATACATAGCCTATGTGGGATTGATATAGTTGCGTTCTTTTCTTTGCTTTCATTTCCAATACATTCTCGCCCATAAAGATATATTCACCCTCATCAGGTTCATCAAGCATACCGATAATATTTAATAAAGTTGATTTTCCAGACCCTGATGGCCCCATGATGGAGATAAAATCACCTTCAGCAATATCGAGACTTACATCTTTAAGGACGAATGAGCGTGTACCACCTACGTTATACCACTTGAATAAATTTTTTAATTGTATCATTTTTTAGTATTGAGATCTTAGATATTCTTGTTTTATATTTTTATTAGTCATCATAATTACTGTTCGACTGGGGAATAGGGCCCTTTACCGCTCAAATTATCTTTTATTCATCGCGCAGGCTATCTATTGGATTTGTTTTTGCGACTTTTATAGATTGGAAGCTGATGGAAACCAATATGAGGATAAATATGCAAAATATTGGGATCAAAAACGACCACCAGGACAGCTGAATATGATAGGCGAAATTGGAAAGCCATTTATTCATGAGTAGATAGGCTATTGGAAGGGCTATGCCGATCCCGACTAAAAAGAGCTTTAAAAATGGTTTGTTCAATTGAATAAAGAGCAATTGTACCGAGGCCCCCAGTACTTTGCGGATGCTCATTTCCTTTTTTCGTAATGCCGCCTGATACGCCGCCATACTAAATAGCCCTAAGGCCGCGATGATAACCGAAAGGCTTGTGAAACTATTAAATGCAGTCTGCAATTCGTGCTGTTTTTTGTGCTGTAAAGCATATTGCTCATCCATAAAAGAATAATCAAGAGGCAGATCTTTTGCGGAGGGATTTTTCAACCATTCTGCTTTGACTGTATTGATGGCCTGATCAACCATTCCCGGTTTTGTTTTGACCATGAGGGTTGTCTGAAAGCGCATAGTACCACATTCGTTTTTAAATGAATATAGGCTCGGCTGAACTACATTTTCAAAGCCATAAGCTTTACTATCTTTGACTAGGCCAACAATTTCAAAGGTGACATCACAGCCTTTGATTTTAGCACCTATCGGGTTTTCGAGTCCTAAATTTTTGGCTGCAGATTCGTTGATGACCGCATAGTTGGCCAAGGAATCGTGAAGCAGTTGATCTATTGAAACAGTGGTGTTTCCTTGTATACTGGAGATATTTAGCGTCTTGAAATATCCAGGATCAATACCGACATGTGCAAATGAAACGTTTTTTTGAGCATAGGAAAAATCCATTTTGGGAGGTTGTTCGCCTTCCCCTGGAATATTTGTCGCTGATGCAACTGAGGCAATACTTGGATCATTCTCTAACCGACGTTTTAGTTGTTGATAGGAACCATCGATTTTATTGTCGTAATACATACCGACACCTTTGAAATTAACAACCTGTGCAGGTTCAAATCCTTTATCCGCCTGCTGCATATAATTTAGCTGTGCCCTAATAACCAGCATGCCCGATATAAATAAAATGGCCATACTGATCTGAAAAGTTAGTAGTGCGTTTCGAAATGTGCCCTTTTTGAGAATGGAAGTCAGTCCACCTTTAAGGAGATTAACGGATTTGAAGCCAGAGAGTACGATAGCTGGGTATATTGCCGATAGAACTGTTGTCAATAGTACGGCAATAGCAAGTTGGACGATTGTTTCTGAACGCAGAATATAGCCCTTAAGATCATCATTGAACCATTTTTGGAGGATATTTCCTGTGAGGGCCAAAGCAACGAAACTTAGAATTGCAGCACTGAAAGTCAGAATAAATACTTCCAGTACCAATTGCCTGACGATAGCCCAACGTGAGCTTCCCAATATTTTTTTGAGCGCGAGTTCCTTAATGCGTTGATCCGCTTGTGCCATAATCATATTGGCAAAATTGGCAGAGGCGAGTAAGAGGATCAAAACGGAGAGAATACCAATAATCCACGTGATGATATAAGCCGTGTTACTTCCTGTTTTTGGCCGAAGGTGAAGGTTGGACAGTGGGTCTAGGTAGATCCTCCCTTTGGCATAACTGGAGGAGCGGATTTTATCTTTCGGTGCAATTTCTTTCTGGTAAAGCGCGTTGATGCGATTGGTCAACTTCGTGATATCCGTACCGGGACGTACTTGAATATAAGTTTGATACAAAAAAGGATTATTATTGGCGAAGAGATCCTGTGGTTCACGGATAAAAAGGAGATCGTAGTCAATCATGGACAGACCTTGCTTTTTGATGGTACCGTAGATTGTTTCCTTCATTCCAATTTGTAGACTTAGAGCTGGAATCGAATGGGGATTGTCAAAATTTAAGTCTTCTTTTTTGAATAGTTGTTCGGCAATATGGCTTTTGACCATGGTCGCATCCTTTTGATCCTTGTTTTTGTAGAGCGGTCCGGTCGCATTTTCGATTTGAAAGATTCGTGCGGCTGAGGAGTCAATCAGTGCAGCATTTTTAATAAGGACTGTTTTTTCACCAAAAAGGGGATAACTTCCATAATTGTAAACTATTTTTCGACCTGCATAGACGATATCAGGTAAATTCTGTTTTAGCAATGGAGCCAGAGAAGGTGAAGTTTCGTCCGTAAATGCACCTTCTGCTTCAAGGCCAATTTGGTAGATATCCTTGTAATGTGGATTCCATTTATCGTAACTGGTCTCTCGATTGATGTATTGATAGGAAAGGATAAAACCGGTAAAACCCAAGGTCAATCCAATTATATTTAGAAGAGTAAATCCTTTGTTTTTTAAGAGTTTACGCCAAGCTAGTTTGAAATCATTTTTTGTCATCTTACGCTGGATAGGTATGCTTAAACCAAGTAGAACTATTTCACTCAATTAAAATTACAATCCCCTTGCCAGTGTCGTAATAGTTTTATTATAAATAACTTATCGTGTTTTTGTTTTGTTTTTGAATGTTCGATTTCGAACAGTTTACGTCCAGAATCGAACATTCATTCCCCTAAGCTATTGGTTCAATGACCACCACGCAACAGGCAGGCAATTACCAAGGCAACAAACACCAATTTTTAAGATCTTCTGACTTTATTCATCCCTTAAACTATCGACCGGATTGGCACGGACGACTTTCCAAGTTTGATAACTAATCGTCCCAAAAGCAACTAAGATTGCACTTATTCCTGCCAGAACAAAGTAGAACCAATTGATTTCTATGCGATAATTGAAATCCGCCAGCCATTGATTCATTGCCCACCATGCAACAGGTGTAGCAATAATCAAGGCTACAAAGACCAATTTTATGAAATCTCCGGAGAGTAATTTGAGTAATCGGATGGAACTTGCCCCGAGGACCTTACGGACACCAATTTCTTTGGTACGTTGCTGGGTCACATATGTTGCTAGTCCAAAAAGTCCCAGAGCGGCAACAAAAATGGCTACAAAGGCAAAGCAGCTGAAGATATTTTTAGTCCGTTGGACATCCTGATAGAGGTCAGCGAAGCCGGCATCAAGGAAATTGTAGTCGATTTTTTGATTCGGAGAAAACTTATTCCAAACAGTATTAATGTCGGCTAATGTTTTGGACATGTCCGTCGATTTGGTCTTGATCGAAAGCATGGAAGGGCTATTGGCAAGGGTCATGCAAACGGGATAGTAGCCCTCATCTTTCATTGATTCAAAGATAAAATTATCGACGACACCGATAATGGTCCATGTCCTGCCGTTAGTAATTTGTGTACCAATGGGATTTCCTTTGATGCCTAAATCAGCAAGCATTCTTTTGTTAACAATAGCACCTGTACTATCCGATGCGATATGTGGATCGAAGTTTCGGCCGGCTATTAGCTTCAGACCAAAAGTGGAAAGGTAGCTTTCGTCGATATTCCAGAATTGCCCACCTTCACCTAATTCAAGATCTTCCTTGCCTTTGGCCCAAAAAAGATTTCCATTTCTTTTTGCACCATCCAATTGAACCGGTAAATAGTCGCCAATAGAGACATCACGAACTGTTGGAATGGCTTTTAATTCATTTTTTAATTCTTTCGCCTGGGAGGCAATTCCCGTTACACCACGAAGTACAATGACCTGATCCTTATCAAAGCCAATGTCTTTATTAAGCATAAAACTGATTTGCTGATTTGCAATGAGTGCGCTGATGATCAATATAATAGATGTTGCAAACTGGAAAATAACCAGTCCATTGCGCAATAATGAAGATTTAGGATTCGTAACCGATTTGCTTTTTAATGCGTTGATCGGCTGAAATCCTGATAAATAGAACGCTGGGTATAAGCCAGCGAGGATACCGATGAACAACATGCTCAAAATCAGCGAAGGCACAAAGTACCACACTGTCCACGGTATAAACAGCGCTTTGTTGGCTAGATTGTTAAATAGTGGTAATAACAGGAAGGCTAATAATAACCCTATAAGAAGTGAAATAAGACTGTAACATATCGCTTCGGTCATAAATTGGATAATCAGTGTCTTTCGATTGGATCCAATGGTTTTGCGAATTCCGATTTCTTTTGCCCGCGTTGCTGCATTCGCTGTGGATAGGTTGATGAAGTTAATACAAGCGATCAATAAAATAAAAAATGCGATGCCAGCAAATATCCAGACCATCTTAATATCACCTTGATATTGCGTAGCCATGCCATATTCCGACACATTCTTAGAACGCAGGTGCATATCGAGGGCGTTTTGAAGTAAGACGGTTGACTGCATCATTTCGGGCGATATTTTTATTCCATTTTTTTTATTAATCAGAATATAATGGTCCTGAATATAGTTTTTTGAAATGCTACCCTGTGCGTTGGCAATAGCTGCATTCTCCTTCAGTTTTACATAGGTAATGTAATTTGTTGCGCCCCAATTGTTTTGTTCACCCGGGTAAAATGGTTCGCCTGCAAGGGATATAAAATAATCATAACCATAGAGGCTGGAATTGTTCGGAACATCATCGATGACAGCCGTTATGTTATATAAAATACTTTTATTATTGTTGAGATAGATCGTCTGCCCTACAGCATTTCCTTTGAAATATTTCTCAGCCCTACTTTTGGTAATGACTATCGCATTGGGTTTGTCCAGCGCATGTGATAGCTGTCCTTGTACGACCGGAAGTGGAAATATTTCCAAAATGGACTGATCGACATAAACAAATCCTTTATCAAGGTAATTCTCTGCGCGGCCATTTACCGTAAATAGATTGCTTCCGGCACCAAATAAGGTATTGGGTAAAATGCGGCCGGCTAATTCTACACTTGGGATTTCCTCTTGCAAGGTTTTAGCTGCTGGGGCAGGAAAGGCAAAGGTTTGCCTCACTTTATCACCATCGGGTGCCGAAACGATAAGACGGAAAACACGGTCCATGTCGGGATACATTTTGTCATAACTGGTTTCATGGCGAATGTACAGTATAATAAGAATGCAAATGGCAATACTAAAAGCGAACCCGCCGATCTTGATGATCGAGTAAAGTTTGTTGTTGGCCATATTTCGCCAAGCGATCTTTAAATTATTTCCTATCATAATAAAGTTCTTTTACAGTTTTTGTATTTATTCATCACGCAGGCTATCCACCGGATTGGCGCGAATGGCTTTCCAAGTCTGATAGCTGATTGTGCCTAAAGCAATTAAAATGGCACTCATACCTGCAAGAATGAAGTATAGCCAATTTATTTCGATTCGATAGTTAAAATCAGTAAGCCATTGGTTCATTGCCCACCACGCAACAGGTGTGGCAATGACCAAGGCTACAAACACCAATTTTATAAAATCTCCAGACAATAATCGGAGTAATCTGATCGCACTGGCTCCAAGTACCTTACGTACGCCAATTTCTTTGGTTCGTTGTTGTGTCACATAAGTTGCAAGGCCGAAAAGCCCGAGTGCAGCGACAAAAATGGCAACAAGAGCGAAACAAGTAAATATATTCTTGGTCCGTTCCACATCTTGATAAAGGGCCTCGAAACCTTCGTCCAAAAAGCTGTAGTTAATTTGTTGATTTGGTGCAAATTTGTCCCATACTGCTGTGATATCAGCGATTGTCTCTTTGAGATTTTGCGATTTTACCTTAATAGAGAGTAGGGAAGGATTGCCTTGTAATGTCATACAAAGTCCTGCATACCCCTTCTCCTTCAACGACTCAAAAATAAAATCATCTACTACGCCAATGATCGTCCAGGTATTGCCATTGGTGATTTTTGCACCAATGGGATTCTTTAATTGAAGTTCGTCGGCCAACTTTTGATTGATAATAGCCGAACTGCTATCGGTGGCTCTCGTGGGATCAAAATTTCGTCCTTTATTTAAATGAAGACCGAATGTGCTCAGATAATCCTGATCGATTTCCCAAAATTGGCCCTGTGTAGCCATATCGAGATCTCTTCTACCATCAATCCAGAACGGATTGCCATTTCGTTTGGCACCATCGATGGGTACAGGGAGAAAATCACTCAGGGAAACTGAAGCAACATCTGGGAGGCTTTTTAGCTCATTTTTTAAACTTGGAAGCTGTTTCGATAATGTTCCAATTCCGCGAAGCACAACAACTTGGTCCTTGTCAAATCCCAGATCTTTGTCTAATATGTAGTTTATCTGTTTATTGGTCACCAATGCGCCAACGATAAGGATTATTGAGGTTGCGAATTGAAAGACAACCAAACTATTCCTAAAAAGCGAAGATTTGGCACCAATGACGTTATTTTTCAGTGCAGTGATTGGTTTAAATTTGGATAGGTACAATGCTGGGTAGATTCCGGCAAGGACGCCGATCACCAATATAGCCGCCAAAAGAGAAGGAAAGAAGTATGCCGCTATCCAGGGAATGGTCAAGGATTTGTTGGCTAGTTGGTTGAATACGGGTAGTAGTAGCCAGCTTAGAAAGAGCCCGATAATCAGTGACAGTACACTATAACAGATTGCTTCAACAAGAAATTGTCCAATAAGCAGCTTCCTGGAGGAGCCAATAGTCTTACGGATACCAATTTCTTTTGCTCTTGTTGCTGCATTTGCTGTCGATAAGTTGATGAAGTTAATACAGGCAATGAACAAAATAAAAAAGGCTATAGTTGCGAAGGTCCAAACCATGCGAATATCCCCTCTGTTCAATGTACTCACTTTATCGTCGCTTACATCCGCAGATTTTAGATGCATATCGAGGGCATTCTGTAGGGTTATTTTTGCCTGCTTGAAAAGTGGATTAAGTTTACGTCCAGATTTTAGATATTCAGGGAGATAATGTATTTCTAAGTAATTCTTTGAAATTTCTTTTTCTGCCAGTGCAACATTTACGTTGGGTTTTAATTTGACATAGACGGTATAATTGTTATTGAGCCAAGCAGTCTGTTCACCTTGATAAAAAGGCTCTCCAGCGAGCGACATAAAAAAACTATAACCGGCAAGGGTCGAATTGTTGGGCATATCTTCAATTACCCCAGTGATGGTATAGGCTTTCGACTTATTGTTGTTGAGATAGATCGTTTGTCCAATTGGATTATTTTTAAAATATTTTTCGGCTTTGCTTCTGGTGATTACCAATGTGTTGGGCTTGTCAAGTGCGTGGGACAGCTGGCCCGAAACCATGGGCATAGGAAACATGTCGAGAATGGACTGATCGACATAGACAAATCCATCATCATAATGGCTATCAGGGCTGTTATTTAATGACAATTGGTTACTGCCCGCACCGAATAAAGGGTTTGGTAGAATGCGTCCCGTTTGCTCAACGGACGGGATTTCTGCTTTCAGGGTCGGCGCCACAGGGGCAGAAAGTGAAACCCAGCGCTCGATTTTATGCTCAATAGGTAACTGAACGACCAAACGGTAAACTCTATCCATCGCCGGATAAAACTTATTATAGCTCGTCTCATGTTTTATATATAAAACAATAAGAATACAGATGGCAATACTAAAGGCAAAGCCGCCAATCTTGATGAATGAATATAGCTTGTTTTTTGCCATATTCCGCCAAGCTATTTTGAGATTATTTCCTATCATAGCAGATTTTTTTTAAGCCTGAATGATTGGTAGTTATAATCAAAACAGGCGTTTAAGCTGAAATCAATTGCGTTGCCATTTTGCTAATGTATTGATAATTAGTTTCTTGGTTTAAAATTGAAAAGCTCGTCTGTACGATATCGAACAGTTTGGCGTTCAGTATCGCACAGACGAGCTAGGCACTGGCGAAAAATAGAGAATTGCTTACTCTTCAATCTCTTTCAACTGGAGATGATCACATAATTCGAACATCATTTTAGCTGGATCTGTATCAATAGCCAATGCGATCAGGTACATTTCATCCAAACGTAATTTGGCCGTTTCGGTCATCGTTAACTCATTGATTCTTGCCTTACTTAAACCCGTTTTTCGCGCAATTCGCGATTTATTAACGGATTTCTTCTCTAAAAATTCACCTAGTTTTGTCATAGTTATGATTTAGTATGCTCTTTTTTTTGTATAGATAAATATACAAAATGTTATTTTTATTTATACAAATGTTTTAAATTTTTAAATTATTTCTATTTCTTTGTATGGAATAACTATATGAGCTATAATGAGAAATAATTTTAAAGTGTTCAAACGGGTGTATAAGCATCGTTGTCAACCGTTGGAAATGCAGTTCTTTTATCGGATGATATTACAGCGTATTTCAAATGGTCTCTCACCCGAAGAAGTATCTTTTTTAATGGGAAAAGCACTGGATTTTATAAGCAAAGTTGAGTCTTTCAAAATTAAAACGATTCTTGCTATTGATTACTATATTTTTTGTCGTGTGTTAGAAGTGGGGAGTATACATGCCATGTTGCCTTTAGGGATGAATTTATCCAAGCAAAAGTATGCTTATGAGTTGCACGTTAATACATTGGCTGAGGAGGTTATTTACCATTTATATAGATTATCCATTGAAGAAGGGGTACAGGAGATCGAATTTAAGATAATGGACATCCGCCATAATTTTGATCCAAATGAACCTTCTACGTTGAATGAGCTTCGGAAGGTCAAGAGAATCATCGAAGCGCAGGTTGGCACGGGATATTTTAATAAAAATAGGAGTCCTTATGAGATACATAAATTGGTTTGTATGATACTCGATACATATGTAAAACCTAAAAACTTGATGAAGATACTTGAAGATTTGCTCAATCGGTCTGATGAGCTTAAACTTATTCGGAAAGAATCAAAATATGGATTTGTTTATCTATCGAAAAGCTATGAAGGTTAAAGGAATAAGGAGTTACCCATCCAGTAGCTGTTCGCAACGAACACCAACTGGATGGGTACAACGCTCATTTTTCTATTCATCTCTTAATTTTTCAACGGGATTAAACCGAGTTGATCGAAATACAATAATGCCAACCAATAAACTCAGCAATCCAATCAATGTACCCAATGGTAACAAGTAAGTAAATGCATTGATTTCTACGCGGATGATGTAATTTTGTAGCCAGTATTGCATCAATAGATAACTCAGTGGAACTGTCGTAAACGCAGCAAATAGGAAGATTCCGTAGTACTCTTTTGAAAAGAGCAACATCAAATGTGCTAGTGAAGCCCCTAGTACTTTACGAATGCCGACTTCTTTATTGCGCAGATGGATGGAAAGCGATATTAATCCGGTAAGTCCCAATACAACAATCAGCAGCGAAACAAACGTAGCAATCTGGGAAGCGCGATGCAGCTGCAGCTCATTTTCATATAGATTTTTGATGCGTTCATCCATAAATTTATATTCGAATGGTGCATCAGGTAGCAACGTTTTCCATTTTTTTTCGAGCTGTTGTACTGCATTGGAAAGAGGTCCCTGCTTCAATCGAATGCTAAGGTATCGATATTGAAGACTCTCATGTACATCCATCCAGATAATAGGCGGAGATGCCTGATGCAGTGAGTTGGCTACAAAATCTTCAGCAACGCCCACAATAGTGATTTTGTAATTAGGATCATTTATTGCTATTTGCTGACCAATTGCTTGCTCGGCATTTTTAAAGCCAAAATCATCCATAGCCTTCTTGTTGATGACAACTGGTCTATTATCCGCATTCGTTGCATAATGTTTAGGAAGAAAAGTTCCTGCAATTAGCGGTATCTCGTAAGTTTCCAAAAAGTGACTATCACTTGTAATCCGTTGTACCTGGATTTCTCTGTCGTCTGTCGTCCCGAATGCAGGCTGCATATTGGACCCCAGCAATCCAGGAGTTTCATAAGATAAGCTTACTGATTTTACTTCTGGCTGTTGGCTGAGTTCCTGTTGTAAAGTCTCCATTTTGCGAACACCATTTTCGGACCAATCCCTAGGTACCTGAACGGTTAATAAGTAATCTTTGTTGTACCCTAGATTGCTATGGAGAAATAGATCCACCTGTTTGGAAATAATCAATGTGCAGACAAGCAGGAGCAAGGCTACTCCAAATTGAAAAAACAAAAGAATTTTTCGCACCAGTTGTTTGCCCCCCAGCGTCGAAAACTGGCTTTTGACTGCCGGAAGTATCGCGACATTGGAAAGTTTAATGGCTGGATAGAGCCCCGCTAGTAGACCAATGAACAACGTCATTATAATCAGTAAACCAAAAAAGTAAATAGGCAATTCCACCAACGAGGGTAGCTTACGCATCAAGACATGTTCGAAGATTGGACTCGTGATGATGTAAATTGGAAGACTGATCAATGCTACTATGGCCACAATCAGGATATATTCGGTCATCAGTTGTCTAATAAGTTGCATGCGAGATGATCCCATCATCTTGCGAACACCGATTTCCTTTAATCGCGTAATGTGCTGAGCGATACTAAAATTGATGAAATTGATGATGGCCATGATCAAGATGAAAATGGCAGTCCAAACCAACGTCTGTATCATTTTGCGGACGGCCCCTTGGTTGTCATCCAAATAATAGGTTTTCAATGGTTTTAAATTAGGGCTGTATTGATTGGAAAACTCTTTATCGGTATTCTTTCTTACCAGCGTTTCGATGGCGGCATCTACGCGCTCCACACTTACACCTGGTTTCAATTCGATATAACCGGCAATATAAGGGTTATCCCAATTGTCTATCGATCGGCCAAAGAATTGCTCGTTGATGATCGGTAAAAATATGTCTGCATGCATATTCTTTGTGAGATCCATAATGGCGTTTTGGACATCAGATTTAATGATTGCTGTAATTTCAAAATCATGTTTTTCACCCTTGAAATTTTTTATTTGTAGCGATTTGCCAAGTACATCCTCATTTCCGAAATATTTTATGGCTGCTTTGTCACTGATGACTACTGAAAAGGGATTATTCAAAGCGGTATTGGCATTGCCTGCTAAAATCTGGAATCCGAACATCGTCAATAGACTGGGATCTCCAAGAGACATGCCTTCTTCATGGATTGTTGCTCCGTTCGCTACGATACCGGTCAACCCATCAATCCGATAATAATTGGAGACCAGGTTGGGATACTCCTCATGTAAAGCTTTGGGGAGTGCCCCTAATGTAGTTAAGTCAATACCAAATCCTTCTTTCTTATACTTGCTTTGCAACAAAAATTGCCGATCAATATTTTTGATATTGCTATTCACTTGATGTACATCCCATACATAAGCACCTACAAGTAATAGAAAAGTAATACCGCAGGTCAATCCAATTAGATTGATCAGATTTTGTACTTTTTTCTTTCCGATATTTCGCCAAGCAATCTTGAAGTTTGTAAAGTTCATTGTCTTAAAATATGAATTTATTTTGGTCGTGGAGCTGCTGATAGCTTGTGCTCTACTTAAAAAATTAAAAATACAAATGTTTGGCCAAGTAATTATCCTGTTGATCATTAACGGATTGCATTCCTGATTCTTTTACTCGCTGTTCGATATCGGACAGTGCTTTGTCCATAGCTGAACAGACGAGTCTATTTTATTCATCACGTAGACTGTCGACAGGTTTTGTTAGGGCTGCGCGTATCGCTTGTGAACTTACTGTAATTAAAGCAATAAAAACGGCTAGCGCGCCTGCTAGTACAAACATCCACCATTGCATCTCAATACGGTATGCAAAATTTTCTAACCATTTGTGCATCATCCACCAAGCTAGGGGAGAAGAAATGACAATGGCAATGAGAACGAGTTTGACGAATTCAGTGGAAAGCATGCGTGTGATGTCGGGAACTGTAGCTCCAACAACTTTCCGGATCCCTATTTCCTTTTTGCGTTGATTGGCGGTAAAAATAGCCAAGCCAAATAAACCGAGGCAAGCTACAAAAATAGTCAGCCCCGCAAAGATACTCAGTAACTTACCCGTTTTCACTTCTGCTTGATAGGTTTGTGCGTATCGCTCATCCAGAAAGGAATAGCTGAATGGAATGTCTGTCGGAAAGGAACGATAGAGAGACGCTAATTTTTGAATGAGCTTCTCCATATCGGTTGTTTGTGTTTTAAGAATCAAACTCCCGGCTTGATCGCTAAGAACCATCACAAGCGGAGAGATCTGCTCATGCAAAGAACGAAAGTGGAAATCCTTAACGACACCAATAACACGATAGCTTTTGTTGTCTTTATTGGTTAATATTTTACCAAGGCTATGATTGTTCCAACCCAGATCTTTTGCTGCGGTTTCATTGATGATAACAGAAAGGCTATCATTACCAAATGTTTTTGCGAAATTCCGTCCTTCTTTAAGTTGCATACCCATAACAGGAATATATTCTTCATCAACATCGTAACGAATTGTTTTGACCCATTGATCAGTATTGCCATCTGGATAAATGAAAAAATTGTTGTTGTTGCTTTCTCCAGCAGGAAGATAGGACGAATGAGAGACATGCTTGATCCTGCTGTCTTGCATCAATAAATTATAATATGTCTTTTCGTTTTTTCCCAAAGGCCAGCTCGGTATAATAAGGACATTATCCTTGTTATATCCAAGTTTAATATGACGCATATAATCCAGCTGCTGAACAACAACCACGGTTCCAAAGATAAGCCCGACAGAAATGATGAATTGAAATACAACAAGTCCGCTACGTAAATTAAAGCCTTTAGTCGAGCGGCTTATTTTCCCTTTTAATACCCGTAGCGGATTAAATGAGGATAGATATAACGCGGGATAGCTACTGGAAAATAGACCGACAATTAGACCAAAACCTAGTAAGATGGGGATGATTTTAGATATTTCAAGTTTTTGAATATCAATCTCTTTTCCGGAAATCTGATTAAATAGGGGGAGGGCAAGTAAAACAATTCCCAGAGCTATTCCTAAGGAAATATAAGTCAGGAGGACACCCTCTAGCATAAATTGTCGCATCAGGTTTTGCTTGTCAGCACCCAGTACTTTTCGTACGCCAACTTCCTTACATCGCTTAAAACCACTGGCTGTAGATAAATTCATAAAATTAATGGTGGCTATCAATAGCATAAAAAGTGCAATAGCGCTGAAGATGTAAACGTACCGTATATCCCCAGGGACACTGAGGTCATAGTTGAAATTCGAATGTAGATGGATATCTGTGAGCGGTTGTAGGTAAGGACCGATCTTATTTCCCGTTTTTTTGAATTCTTGGTAACTCATGCCAAAACCGGCCATAAATTGTGTGGCAACATGTTTGTCGAATAGGGTGGCTAAGTTTTTTTCGAGCTTTTCACGTGATGCATTTTTTGAAAGAAGCGCATACGTATAGTATTCGGAGGTCATCCATGAATCTGAACGTGAATCTTCCAGTGCATCCAAAGAGGTAAATACATCAAAATGAAAATGGGAGTTTTGAGGAACATCTTTAATTACGCCAGTGATTTTGAGAATATTTGTATTGTCTTTGATGATGAGGTCTCGACCGACAACATCGTTTGTGCCGAAGTATTTTAAGGCGGTGGATTCGGATATCACTGCAGAATTAGGGGAAGAAATAGCTGTAGACAAATTCCCTTTAATAAAAGGGAGTGTGAAAATTTTGAAGAAAGAAGCATCCACGAAAGCCATTTTTTCTTCGTGGAAAACTTTATTATTGACGACAAATAGAGGCGATCCACCTATTCTTAGTCGTGCAGTTTCTTCAACTTCGGGCAGCTCTGACTTCATCGTCGAAGCTACAGGTGGCATTACATGTGCCTCATTGATCGTTCCGCCCTTAACCGTTCCTCTGAAAACAACACGTACAATACGGTCTGCATGCTCGTTGTAACGATCAAAACTAAATTCATCGGTCACATATAAGCTGATCAGAAGGCAGGTTGCAATGCCCATGGCCAACCCAACGATGTTGATAAACGAGGTAGAGAAATTGCGGGTTAAATTTCTCCATGCTATTTTTAAATTATTCTTGATCATATTGAGGCCCCCTCTATTACTATAAATGAATATTTACTCGTTTCGTAAGCTATCTACTGGAGTGTTTAGTGCGGCACGTATTGTTTGGAAATTGACAGTAATGATGCTGATCAAAAAGATGGCAAGCGCGGCAAGGATAAAGAACCACCATTGCACGCCCACATTGTACGCATAATCTTCAAGCCATTTTTTTGAAAAATACCCCGCTATTGGACTGGCAATAAAAATAGCCAAGGTGGATAAGATGAGATAATCTTTTGAAAAGAGACGTGATATGTCAAGCACTGTAGCGCCTAGTACTTTGCGTATGCCAATTTCTTTAGTACGCTGTTCGAGATTTTGCATAATCAATCCTGTAATTCCTAAGGCGGAGATCAACAATGTCAATGCACTGAATAGGATAAATAATTGCACTTGCTTGTTCTCTTTTTCATATTGTTTTGCAATCAACTCATCTATCCAATGGAAGGAAACGTGTTTATCAGGATAGGTATTTTGTATAATTTGAGATACCGATCGAAAGATTTGTTGTTCTTGTCCTTTCCCTACTTTTATCAGAATATTGCCGCTTCCGTTAAAATCTTTTGCCAAAATTACTGTTGGTACTATTTTGCTACGAAAAGACTCACTATGGAAATCTTTAATGATTCCGACGGGGATAATTTGAAGGTCTTTATACAGGATACCGAGTTTGTTTATCCCAAGCTTTTTTGCCGTACTTTCGGTCACAAGGGCATTATTGATACCTTCATCTTCTCCCAGATCCATTTCAACATGCGTATAATCTTCAGGAGTCAATAATCGACCTTTAACCAGCTGGATTCCCAAAGTCTTGGGCAAATCGACATCGCCACCGATGAAACTGACTTGGATATTTTTCCCTGGATCGTCCTTGTCAACGATTGTCTTGGCAAGGTAGCCTGACCCGATTGTCGGCGTCCAGGCAGCGACGCTGACCGATTCAACCCCAGTAAGTTGACCAATTCGATCTTTTATATTTGTATTTTGTGTACCCTTATTGAAATAGTCGATGTTTAGCACATTTTTGACTTCCATTCCCAAGGGTGCTGCTTGCATATAACTGAGTTGGGACTTGATTGTTATAAGGCCAATGATGACGATAATGGCAATGCTAAACTGTGTAGTGATAAGCATTTTTTTGATAAAGACTTCCGCATGGGGAATTTTTGATAGCTTATTTTTTAAGGCATCTGAACTCTTAATACCAGAGATCAGCCATGCAGGATAAAAACCAATTAGCAGGCCGAGGGCGATTGATGTCGTCATAAAGGCCAATAGCAACGGGAGCTGTATGGATTTAATATAAGCGAGATCATAGCCTATAAAGTGTTCCAGTTGGGACAATCCAAGTCTAAAAAGTACCAAACTACATAACGCAGAAATAAAAAACAGTAGGATTGTTTCTAACAGCATTCGTCTGATCATCTGGGCTCGGCTGGCCCCCAATACTTTATGTATATGAAGTGCTCTTAATTTTTTAACTGTTCTTACAGCGTAAATATTAATAAAATTGATACAGGAAATAATAAAGACCAAAACGGCAACACCCACAAATATGTTTGTTGTTTTTTGGTTGCCGCTGATATCTGCACTGCCTAATGGCTCCATATATATATCCTGAATAGGCTGCAGGCGAAATGAAGTCACATGTTTTGTGTTAGGACTGAGGTATCCTTTATACCAATGATTTAGTTTCTGCTCGAGATCTATTCTTGGTGTCCCGGGTTTTAGTTGTACAAATTGTTCGGTGTAGTAGCCTGAGCCATCTTTGCTTAATTCCATCGATATTTTGGGGACTAAAGCAATGGCGGAAGCTCTGAGCGTTGAATTATAAGGAAGAATATCCATAACACCCGTGATGATATAATCGGATGGCTTATCGGTATAGGGGTCGGCACTTTGGATGACTTTGCCGATGACATTTTCGTTCTTAAAGTACTTTTCTTTGAATTCTTTGCCGATGAGCAAGTTTGTTGTTCCTTGGACCAGCTGTTTGGGATTGCCTTCGAGAACCTTGATGGTCAACATATCCAAGATATTTATTTCCGACTCCAAAACCTGTATGCCTATGGGCTGTGCTGAGCTTGCATGCGGTTTTAAATAATATTTTCTGGATTCTATCCGAGCCTCATTTTGAATCTCCGGAAATACTTGTTTGAGTTCCGTACTTAAATTAACGAATGTCCTGGACATTTGGCGTTCAAGGCCAGCCGTTGAATCTATCGTGACAATCCGAAAGAGATGATCCGCATTTTTCCAGCTTTTGTCGTACGAATTTTCCTCAATGACAAGAGCGAATACAAGAAGACACAAGGAGAACCCAATACTTAGACCCAAGATATTGATCCAGGTATATTGTCGGTTGACAATGATGCTGCGAAGAGCAAGTTTGAATGAATTCATAGTCTTCTATCTGGTTTTAAGCTATCGAAAAAAATGTTGTTTGACTTTAAGCTACTCTTCACGTAAGCTATCGACAGGATTACCCAGTGCAGCCTTAATTGCTTGATAGCTTATCGTGGCCATACTGATCAGAATAGCCAATAGTCCAGCAATGACAAAGTAATACCACTGTATCTCAATTCGATAGCTGTAATCTTGTAACCATTTATCCATGGCCCACCAAGCGATAGGTGTGGCGATAAAAATTGCGACCACAACAAGCTTAATAAAATCGATTGAAAGTAAAGAAGTTACTTGGGTGACACTTGCTCCAAGAACTTTGCGGACAGCAATTTCTTTCATGCGCGTTTCGGCCATATAGGCGATTAATGCCAATAAACCAAGACAGGATATAAAGATCGTCAATCCTGCAAAGATCATGGCTAGCGTACCTATAGCTTTTGTCTCTTTAAATTTTTCTTCGTAGGTCTTGTCAATGAATTGATATTCAAAAGGATAGTCTGGGTTGAACTTTTTAAAGATGGACTCAATCGTTTTTAAGTTGTCTCCGATGTCATTGTTTGGATTTAAACGATAATGGATCGTTGTAAACCAGGCTTGCGGTCCTAATATCACCATGGGTTTATTGTCTCCAAATGGCGATCCCATAATGAAATCTTTGACCACCCCAACTACGGTCCATTTTGTTCCATCACCATCCACAATGCTATTGACCGGGTTTTTGAGGTGCAAACTTTTTACCGCGGATTCATTTAAAATCAAAGCAGTACTGTCTGTCGCAAACTTGTAAATATCGATATCCCGCCCCTGTATAAGAGTTAGGCCTAGATTTTTTACGGCATCTGCATCGGTACTAAAACGGTTATAGGAAATGCGTTTGTCCTGTTCCGTTGGTGTCCCAGACGTAAATCCCCAGCCATTGCTATAGAAATCGGTTACTGGCGACATATTTTTTGATACAGAAACAACTGCGTTGCTGGCTAGTAATTCGTCGCGTAAAATTTTATAATTCTTTTCTATGTCACCTTTGATACTGCTATAAAGCAACCCATTTTCATTATAACCACGGTCGCGCTGTTTAGTGTACTGGATTTGTTTGGCGACAATGACCGTTGCGATAATCAATATAATCGCGAGACTGAATTGAATGACCACTAAGATGGAGCGAATACTAAGACCCCTCGTTTTAGAAACGAATTTCCCCTTCAACGTTTTGATAGGTTGAAAGGAAGAAAGGAAAAAGGCGGGATAGGTGCCGGCTAATATACCTGTAAATAAAGCAAAGCCAATTAAAAATAGCCAGGTTGGTAAGTTTAATAACGATAGGCTAAGCTGTTTTCCGACAAGCTCGTTAAAGAATGGCAGGACAATAAAAACAAGTATCGTCGCGAGTACCATGCCGATTAGGCTGATCAATATGCTTTCAACGAGGAACTGCGCCATTAGGCTTGTCTTATTTGCGCCAATTACTTTGCGGACACCGACTTCTTTCGCACGGCGTTCGGAACGTGCCGTACTCAAATTCATAAAATTGATGCTTGCCACCAATAAAATAAATACACCAATCCAAGCAAATAGCTTGACGATATCGATACGTCCGGACGTATAATTTCCTCCTTTTCCGCTATTGTAAAGAAACGAATCGGGATAGGGAAAAGCAAAGATCTCACCCGTATTTCTAGCCGATTGGTAACCGGCAGCCTTATTACTTGCATTGATATGATCTCTCAGATAGGTTCTGATTTTGCTGTTAAACGCGGTAAGTGAGACACCTTTTTTTAGGAGCACATAGGTGGTTAATGAATTATTGCTCCAGTTATCATCCACGTAACCAATTATTTTTGCATATTCAAATGGTAGGAGAATATCAAATTTGAAACTTGAATTACTCGGAAGGTCTTTAAGTACCGCCTGTACGGAAACCTGATTAACAGAGTCTATCCGAACTGATTTTCCAATAGGATCTTCGCTGCCAAATAAAGCCTTGGCATAGCTTTCTGTGAGAACAAGGCCTTTAGGGTTATCAAATCTAATATTCTGTTCTCCTTTCACAAAAGGCAAAGAAAACATCTTGAAAAAACCAGGATCGATGAAAACAGTATTTGCGATCAGTTTTTTATCCTTGAATGTCGTTAGAAATTGGCCGCTCTCATTATATCTGGTAAAAGTTTCTATATCTGGAAAATCGGCGGACAAGGAGGGACCTAATATTTTAGGAGTGAAGGCCCAAGCTGATTTATCGCCCTGAAATTCGTCTCGATTACTCAATACATGCAGGCGATCACCCTTTTCATGAAAGCGGTCCATGGTTAACATGTTTTGCAACCAAAGTGCTATAAGTAATGCTCCGGCCATGCCGATCGCCAATCCGATGATGTTAATCAAAGAGAAGGATTTGTTTTTCATCAGGTTGCGCCATGCTATTTTGATATAATTTTTAAGCATATTTGTCGTATTGGTTATTGCTAAATAGAAAAAACTTGAATTTTAAAGGTCCAGCTTGTTATTTATCAGGTGTCTTTATTTTTAATAGCTACTAAAACAATTACTCATCTCTTAAACTATCAACCGGGTTTAGAATCGCAGCTTTTATGGTTTGAAAACTAATGGTGATAAATGATACCAATAATGCGCTTATCGCCGCCACAATAAATACCCACCAGTCTAGCGTGATGTGGTAAGCAAAATTCTCTACCCAGCGGTGCATGGCATACCAGCCTAAGGGTACACTGATCAATACAGCACACAGGACGAGGGCCATAAAGTCAACACTCAATATGTTGACAATCTTGATCGTTGAAGCACCTAATACTTTACGGATACCGATCTCTTTAAAGCGTTGTTGTACAGCATAAGCTGATAGGGCAAAAAGGCCCATACAAGCGATAGCAATTGTAATGATGGAAAATAACTGCATTACCCGTGTTGTTTGCTGATCTTTGAGATATAATTTGTTATAGTCGTCATTGAGAAAATGATATTCAAAGCTGTTTTTTGAATCAATATCTTTGATGACAGCTCTTATCTGCGCAAGAGCATCTTTTATAGGCGACGTCGGATTGAGTCGAATGAAAATATTACCGAAATAATCATATTCAGGAAAAAGCACAATTGGTTTGACTTCGTTATGTAATGACGCAAAGTTAAAACTCGCAACGACTTGTTTGATGCTGCCCTTACGCCCATTCAAGTTGATTTTCTTTCCAATAGCCTGTTCAGGAGTAAAACCCATGGCGGATGCAGCAAGTGTATTCACTATAAAACCATATTCTGGTGAAATAGTGTCTTTTGCGCGCAAAATGTCCGCGTCTGACAACGGTGCACCGGCAACAGATGGAATATGGAAAACGGATACGAAATCTTTTTCAATCGGAATTGCAGTGACATTCATATCAAAATCATTGGGTTGGCCTTCTACTTCACTGATGCTGTAGCCACCTTGGATATTGACGGGGTTGTCATACGAAGCGGTAACCCCCTGGACACTGTTGAGCTGCATTAACTTTTCTTTTAATAGCTGCCTTTCTTTATCTTGCCATCCTCGGCCATCGATGACAAGCATATCAGAGCGATCTAACCCGGTATTCTTAGACTGGATAAAATCCATCTGTCTACTCGCAAATAAGGTACAGATAATAAAAAATATAGAGATACTGAATTGAAAAGTAACGAGCACCTTGCTTAAAGATAGGCCACGTAGTTTTTCAGTTAATTTTCGCTTGAAAATAGAAATAGGCTTTGAACTGGCAATTGAATAGGCTGGCCAGCCACCTGACAAAAGCGTCAGCAAGGCTATGAAAACAAGTAAAATTGTATAAAACCGAGGGTCTGTCCATATGGTTAATTTCATTTCGGCCCCCATAAATGAACTGAACACGGGCAACAAGAGTACCGTAGTCAGAAGGCTAAATACAACAGCTAGAAAAACCATCAGGCTACATTCAAAAAAGAACTGGAAGAATATCGTTTTCTTTGCTGCACCCAAAACTTTCTTGACACCGATTTCTTTCTTGCGTTCAAGCGCATGTGCTAAGACCAAATTTGTAAAATTGATGCAGGTTAAAATAATAAGTGCAGCACCTAATGCCAATAAAATATAGATATAAGTGATGTTTCCCGTACCTGCTGCTTTGGAGTGAAGATGGATATCGGTCAGCTTTTCCAGGACGAATCGAAATTGATAGCCTTGTTTTGTTGCTTCGGCGAATTTTGATTTTGTCATTTGGTCCAATTTCTGTTGGATCGAACCGACCTGATCTTTGTTTTTTAGGAGCGCTATGGTTATATCATTTGCAGATGACCAAGCCATTTCTTTGTAGCGTTCTAATCCTTTGTTGGAAAGGAGCGCAGAGAAGTTCAACTGTGTATTTGTGGGCAAGTCTGCGATGATACCTGTGATTTTCCAGTTGACTTTGTCAATGGATAGTGTCTGACCGATGGCCGACTGATTGGGGAAATATTTCGCTGCGAGTTTTTTTGTTAAGACAATCTGATTTGGTTCTACTAAGGCTGATCGTGAATCACCTTCGAGAAAGGTATAACCTAAAGTTTTAAAAACATTCTGGTCAGCATACAGTAGGCCTTTTTCAGTTATTAGTGCCTCTTTGGATTCTATTTTGCCGCCTTTGGAATAGCCGTATAATCTGGTTGCCTGTTCTACATCCGGAAATTCAGCCTGCAACGTAGGAGCTAAGCCTGTCGGTGTTACGGCAGAATTTACTTCTTCCGTGCTATTGGGTGCTTTATAGGTGAGGCTAATATAAGTCAGGCGGTCCGCATTGGGAAGGAAACGCTCATAACTGGATTCATGATAGATGTACGCTGCCAACAATAGGAAACATGTTATTCCGATGCTGAGGCCAAACATATTTAAAAGAGAAAATCCTTTGTTTTTTCTGATATTCCGCCAAGCAATTTTAAAATAGTTCTTTAACATGGTTATGAGCATTTATACTGTTAATTAGGCTATATTCTTGTCACTTAGCTCGCTTTAGTAGAAGGCTCCGTTATTCGAAAAATAGCAAAGCCAAGTAGTTCAATTCGTTTGCCATAAATATAATGTATTGATTTTTAGGTTTTTGTTGTGTTTTTATAGCGGTTTTAAATGTTCGGAAACGGACAGTATAGTGTCCGTCCCCGAACAAATTGGTATTATTCGCTTCTTAAGGTTTTTACAGGATTTGCTAATGTTGCTTTAATCGCTTGGTAACTAACGGTTAATAAGGTGATGATTAGGGCGGTTAAGCCTGTGATAGCAAAGACCGTCCATGTAATTGATATGCGGTAGACATAATCTTCGAGCCATGATTCCATTAGCAGATAGGCTAAAGGGGCTGCGAGTAAAAAGCCAATGCCTGTGAGCCAAATGTATTCTGTGGAAAGTAGTCGCCACAAGCCAAGTTCTGATGCGCCCAATACTTTACGAATGCCAATTTCTTTTTATCGTTGCTCCGTAAGAAAGGAAACCAGCGCGTAGAGACCAAGACATGAAATGAGTATGGCCAACCCTGTAAATAAACTGGTTAAGCTCTTGATCATTTCCATCTGTTGAAACTCTTTGGCATATTCCTGATCCGTAAAGGTATAATCAAAAATAAGATCAGGATCTATGCGGTTGAATGCTGTGGCAATAGCTTTTAGGTTTTGTTTGACATCTTGATTTTCATCCAGTTGAAGCGTGATTTTATTCTTTGGTAAAAATTTTAGAAAATAAGCCGTCGGTGTAATGGATTTGAACGGCGATTCGGACAGCGTGTTCTGGATAATACCCACGATATGGTAATCAATACCGGCACGTGAAAGTTGTTTGCTGTTTAGGTCGGTAACTCCCATAAATTTGGCCGCAGCTTCGTTCAGAATAACAGCTGTTGAATCTGTTTTGAAATCTTTTGAAAAATTGCGTCCTTTTATAAAGTTCCATTGTACAGTATTAGCAAAGTTTTCATCCACGGTGAAGATCCCCATGATCGCACCGTCCCTGGTATCATTGCCCTGCCAATTAAAGCCACCACCCGTTAAGGATAGGTGGTTGACAAAGTTGGAAGAAAGGGAAGCATCTTTAACTAAACGCTGACCGATCAACTCTTTTCTAAGGACATCAAAGTTTTTGACGATAGTTGAATTGGATGAAGTAATGTTTATCAAATTTGAACCTTTATAACCTATTGGGCGGTCCTTGGTATAATGCAGTTGTTGAATCACCAGATAAGTGGATATCATCAGGAAAATAGAAATCGCAAATTGCACGATGACCATTGCCTTTCTACTTCTTGATCCGCCTTTTCGGTTGTTGATCTTACCTTTAAGTGCAAGAATAGGATTAAAGGCCGATAGAAATAATGCCGGATACATACCCGCTAAAAGCCCTATAACGCCTATTCCTAATAAAGAATAGCCATAAAAACGAATATCCGCAAAAGGTATATGCAATGAAGTGTGTGTAATCGTTTTGACCCAAGGCAACAGCAATGTAGCGAATAGAACAGCGATCAAAAATGCGCAGGCTACCGCTAGGATTGACTCAACAAGAAAGCCTGCAATAAGCTGCCGGCGGTTGACACCAACCGATTTTAAAACCCCGATTTCTTTTCCTCTTTTCAGGCTTCTCGCCGTACTCAAGTTAATAAAATTAATACTGGCCAATAAAATAATGAATACGCTTATCCAAACAAACATCCATACATACTGAATCTGCCCGCCGACGTTCTTTCCATTTTTAAATGAATCGTATAAATGCCATTTGGACATCGGATGTAACAGGATTTCAGGTTTTATATCCGTCAGTTTTTTGTTGATGATATTTGTTAGTTTATTTTCCAAAGCGGGAACAAAGGCAGCATTTTCGATCTTAGCGAAAGTGCTGAAATAACAGCTGGACCAGCTTTCTTCAATACCTTGGTCTTTAGCAAGATAATCGACAAACGGCAATACATAATCTAAGCCATAAAAAGTGTTGTTTTCAGGAATATCTTTATAAACGCCCTGAACAGTATATTGTTCTTTACCATTCAATTGGAGCGTTTTCCCGATAACACTTGTCTGATTGAACAGTCGTTTTGCTAAGGATTCGGAAATTATGATGGTCGATGGATTGCCCGGTGTGGTACTATTTCCTTCTAAAGATTCGAGGGAAAATAATTCGGCGAATTTTCCCATGGCATAGAATCCCGGTGCATTAAGCTTTTTATCACCTACTTTAAGATTGTTGCTTTCCATATTGGTGACCAAAGTGGCATCTGCCATCTCATTTTTGAAATCAGACGCGATTGTTTTGACCAAGGGAATAGGGGTGGAGCGATCAGTAGATTTCTCATCATTGAAGGTTCCAGTCATCATGACCTGATAAATATGTTGATAATTGCTGTAATGCTTATCAAAAGAAAATTGTTTCAGTACCCATAATGTACTTATCAGGGCAACAGTAAACCCCAGTGCTAACCCCAAAATATTTATTGTTGTGTTTAAGGGACTGCGCTTCAAATTTCTCAGCGCTGTTTTTAGGAATAATCGAATCATTTTATGCTGTTGTTTTTGGTTCTCAAATATAAACTATTCATCGTGCAAACTTTTCACAGGATTGGCGTATGCCGCTTTAATGGATTGGAAACTCACCGTAAATAATGCAATAGCAATGGTTATCCCCGCCGCATATAGAAATATGGTGAATGGGAGCGTCGTTCTAAAGGCAAAACCATCGAGCCAATTTATACTGAAATATACAGCAATTGGTATTGCGATGACATTGGCCAAAATGACTAAGAGTAGAAATTCCTTGTTTAATAATTGTATAATGCTAAATACCGTTGCGCCAAGGACCTTTCTGATACCAATTTCTTTGGTCCTAACTTGTGCAGTATAGGTACATAGTCCTAAGAGTCCTAAGCAGGAGATGACGATGGCGATCAGGGCAAAAAAATTGAATAAAGAGCCTTGTTTCTGCTCATTCGTATATTGCTTTTGATAGCTTTCGTCCAGGAAGCTGTAGTTCATAGGCATATCATCATAATAACTTTTCCAGATGTGTTGCAAGGAGTTTAATGCGGATTTTGTACCAGAAGTTGTTGTTTTGATGTATAGCTGCCAGCAATCTTTTGGGCTATATTGAAAGACCATCGGCTCGATCTTTTGTCTAGCGCTCGCATAATTAAAATCTTTTACAACCCCAATAATAGTTCCCGGAACTGTTCGAATGCGTAAACGTGTGCCAATAGGATCTTTTAAACCCATTTCCCGTACTGCCGTTTCATTAAGAATGAAATGTGTTGAATCTGCTATGGAGCCTGTGAAATTACGACCTTGTGTTAGTTTTATCTTAAAAAAGTTGAGTGCAGATTGATCAGAATAGGTCATATTGAACCAGAGATTGGATTTGCTGGGCTTTCCTTCCCAATCGTTGTCTCCAGTTGAAGCTCCACCATAAACCATATCCCGGCCAAGACGGATAACATCATCAATATCCTTGTTTTTTAGAAGTTCGGTTTTGACAGCATCAAAATGTTTGGACATTTTTGGTGCCATAGCAACGGAAATAATATGATCCTTTTCGTAGCCTAAATTTTGATGTTTTATAAAATCCAATTGGCGACCGATAACAATTGTTAAAGTGATAAGGATGATGGAAACAGTGAACTGCAGGACAACCAGTATTTTTCGTGCACTGGAATTTTTTATGGTAAACCGGCCTTTAAGTACTTTAATCGGATCAAATCTCGATAAAAGCAGGGCAGGATATACACTTGTAAGTACAAGTGTTCCTAAAAGCATGAGCAGTACGCTTATCCATAACGTAGGATTAAAGAGCTGTAGGGAAATCTGCTTCCCCGAGAAATTATTAAACAAAGGGAGGCCAATAAATACTAGCGCAAGTGCCAATGTTGATGCAATGACAAATAGTATGGTTGTTTCCAATATAAATTGGAAAAAAAGTTCCTTTTTACCAGCGCCGATAACTTTACGTATCCCCACTTCTTTTGCGCGCGACAACGACCGTGCAGTAGAAAGATTGATATAGTTAATACTTGCGATAACAAGAATCATAATCGCTACGCCTATAAAAACTCGAACATTGTCAATTCCTGCATCACTACCATCCATTTGGTAGAGATGCACCTTTGCGAGTGCTTGTGTAACGTAGGGGACAGGGGCATCCTCAGGTTTATTCCTTTCGTGTATCGCCTGTAGCTTTTTTGAAACTGTGGCAAGATTTGCATCAGGCCTCAGTTGGAGATAAGTTTCGAATGAAAAATTGGACCAATCTTCATCCATGGAAGATAAAAAGGTCTTATTATCATAGGTCGTTTTGTTTTTAATGTAAGCCTGTTCGTTAAATCTCGAAATGGGGAGCAGAACCTGAAATTGAAAAGTAGAGTTTTCTGGATAATCAGCAATGACACCTGATACAACACAAAGGTCCTCGATACCCAATGTCACAGTTTTTCCAATTGGATTTTCATCACCGAAGTACCGACGTGCCGTAC
Source organism: Sphingobacterium sp. UBA5639 (assembly GCF_002421245.1). Classification (NCBI taxonomy): domain Bacteria; kingdom Pseudomonadati; phylum Bacteroidota; class Sphingobacteriia; order Sphingobacteriales; family Sphingobacteriaceae; genus Sphingobacterium; species Sphingobacterium sp. UBA5639. The sequence continues at coordinate 40,109 of NZ_DIJR01000028.1, read as the reverse complement.
GTTGCGTAAGTACAATGGAATTGTTGTCGGGGAAGGGTTGTTTTGAATTGCCCTGTAGTAGTGGAAAATCGAAAACCGTAAAATAACTGGGGTCTACAAATGCAAAGTTCTTTTCATTAAATCTCTTCTCTTTATATTTAAGTGCAGCATCTCCAATTTTGAAAATACGGACTGCATCCTGGACTTCAGGAATTTCCTTTTTTGCGAAACTTCCTACGGGAGCAATGATGGATCCAAAGATTCGTTTTGATATCCCAGTTCCTCCTTCTATTCCAATTTTGTAGATGGAATGCTGATTTTTATGGAACCGGTCAAAGGACAACTCGTCTTGTATCCACAGCAATAAGAATATCCCCACAACCATTCCTGCTGTTAATCCTAAAATATTAATGGCGCTGTAGAATTTATTAGAAAAAATACTTCGCCACGCGGTTTTGATGAAGTTCTTTATCATTGTTATGGGGTTTTAAGTTCTTAATATATGTTATGCACAGGAGTACGCTTATTGCTTTTACCCGCTGATTTATTCATCCCTTAGACTATTGATCGGATTTGCTTTTGCTGCAAAGACACTTTTGGTTGATAATACAAGACTTGCAAATGCAATCAAGCCCAGTGCAGACAGTCCAAAAATCCAGGGACTTATCGTGGTTCGATAAACAAATTCATTGAGCCAGCTCTGCATAAAATAATAAGCAATTGGAAAGGCTACTAGACAGGCTATTGCAACCAATGATAGCAAATTCCGAAGCAGTAGAAAGGTTATCTGGAAAACAGATGCCCCCAATACTTTACGGATTCCAATTTCCTTTGTGCGTTGATTTGCCGTAAATATGGCTAATCCAAATAAACCTAGGCCAGCAATCAGGATTGAAAGCCCTACTGCCCATGATAGAAGCTTAGAAAGCTGTTTTTCTTGGGTGTAGAAATTTTGGACGACATCATCCAAAAATTTCAGATCCAGTTCGTCGTCTGGAAAGACCGATTTATAATTAGCCGTTATTTTATCAATGGTATTTTTCCAGTTTTCGGGATGCGATTGGTCCAATGCAATATGGAGTACGTATCCTTCCTTACTGCCTGTATACAAGACTGGTTTAACCGCCTGTCGGGCAGAGGCTAGATCAAAATCCTCCATTACACCAACGATGATATTCTGCCCATTTTCGAAAGTTTTACCAATGGCATCCTGGGGATCTTTGATATGCAGTAGCTCAAGTCCTTTTCTATTGATCAGCATTTCACTGGTTGAATCCAGTAAACGTATATTCCTTCCTGCCAGAAGTGGAATTTGATAGACTTCCAAATAATTTTCATCACCTGAGCGGCTATCGAATGTTAGCGATTCCTTTGTTGGCGACTGATCATAAGTGATTCCTGTGGTCATCCAGCCGTTCATCGCGGGTGCAATGTTCCCAAAACTAATCGCTTTGATATCCGGCAATTTTTTGAGCTCATTTTTAAGCACGAGACCTTTCGTAGAATTTTGGAAAGCTCCAGGAATATTGATGTTGACGATCGCGTCTTTCTGAAAACCCATGTCTCGATGGGAGACGTAATTGATCTGCCGCACGACAACGAGTACACAAATCAGAAAAGCCTGAGCTAAGACAAATTGGAAAATAGTCAGTGCTTTGCGGACCCATACGCTTCGGGAAAGATTGGTGTTTTTTCCAAGCTGGTTTTTGAGTGCCAATACAGGAGCGTATCCTGTCAATACCCAAGCTGGATAAAACCCCGCAAGAATGGTGACCACGATAAGCTGTCCGAATAAGAATAAAAGAATAACGGTTTTGTCTAAACGGTCTAAACTTAAGTTTTTGGGAATAAATCCTTCAAAAACATGTAAGAACAAAGGAAGCAATAAAACCGCGAGTATTGTCGCCGATAAGGTAATCAGAAATGTCTCTAGTAAGAATTGTTTAATTAATGTTGCCTTAGAGCTACCCAATGTCTTGCGAATACCCACTTCTTTAGCTCTTTCGATGGATTGTGCTGTGGATAAATTGATAAAATTTACCGCCCCTAGGGCTAACAGGAAGAATGCCAGTAAAATGAGGTTGCGAAGTGCTTCTGGATGAGTCGCTTCATAATTAAATCGCGTGTCGAAATGAACATCAGATAAGGCTTGTAATTCAAGTTTATCGTTGATTTTTTCACCTTCTTTGTATTTGTATTTTTTAAGGAGATTAGCAATATTCCGTTCCAGAAGACGCGGATTGCTGTGTGCTTTTGTCTTGATGAGTACCTGATGTGAATCAGAGATGCTGTTCCAAGCTTCCCAACTATACATCTTCTTTAGGTTGTTGTCTTGGACGATGGTCGCATCAGCGATGAAACTATCAAAATTAAAATCCGAATTATGTTGTGGATTTTCGATTACACCAGCGACCTGAAGTGGGATACTATCTGCATAGATGATGGTTTTGCCAATTACATTTGCAGGCAGTTCTTTTCCATAAAACTTTTCTAGTGTTTTCTGTGTAAGGATAATATTTCCGGATGAATTCAAAGCCTTAGGACTTCCAGCCAACCATTTCGAAGGGAAAATATCGAAGTATTGACTGTTGGTAAAAGCCATCTTTTGCTCTTTTGGAAAAGTTTGGAATTTATCCGTCGCGGTTGAAACTTTTAGTTTGGGAATATGGCTTCGATAAATGGGGGCTACTGCTTCTAAGTTCGGTAATTCCGATTCCATGGTACGAACCAATGGTACGTAAACACCGGCATTTTTAAATTCACCATTATTGACAACACGATAGACCTGTTCTTGATTTGGAACGTGTTTATCAAAACTGTAGTCGTATTGGATCATTAAGAAAATAACCAGCGTCGCCGTAATGCCAATCGCGAGACTGGTGATATTGATAAACGTGATCAACTTATGTTTTTTTAAAAAACGATAGGCTGTTTTAAGTGAATTTCCAATCATTGTTATTTCGTTTTTTGTTAACCCCAGTTTGATATTCTAGTGTTGCTATTCGTCCCGTAAGCTATTTACGGGATTTTGGATAGCTGCCTTGATCGATTGAAAACTAATGGTCAGTACCGCCGCAGATAGTGCTAGCCCAGCGCCTAATAGAAAAGGTGTTGCCGTAAGATCGATGCGGTAGTAAAAATCTTCCAGCCACTTGCTACAGGTCCACCAGGTCAAGGGTGCGGCAATAAGAATGCTGATTAAAATAAGCTGTACAAAGTTTTTAGCCAATAAATGAAAGATACTTGGAATACTTGCACCCAAAACTTTACGGATACCGATCTCTTTGCTGCGTTGGAAAGCCGCAAGGGTAATCAGCCCAAAGAGGCCCAAACAACCGATCAAAACAGCAACAATTGTACTCACGTTAATTAATTTGGCCAGATTTTGCTCTTTTTGATAGAGTGACGCAATCGTTTCATCGTAGAACTTTATTTCTATGGGGAGTTCCGGAAAAAACTGCGTATATACTTTGTTGATCGCTTCAATACTGGTTTTCCATTCTTTGCTGTTTCCCGATAGTTTTATATTGAAGGTATAGGCACCACGGCTAAAACTGCGCAAAGCCAAAGGTGTGATCTCTTTATAGAATTCCTGGGCATGAAAATCTTTAATAACGCCAACGATCGGGAAGGTACTGTCTTCTTGACCAATTGACTTCCCAATAGCATCTTGAGGCGAATTGAAACCGAACGCCTTGACAGCAGATTCATTAATAATATAAGCATTGACAGTATCGGATTGTGGTAGATTGGTGCCCGCAATTAACTTCATGTCATAGACAGCGATATAATTCGCATCCGCATTTTTAAAGAAAATATCGGATGAAATTTTCTCTTTTAACGTAGGGTCTTGTCGATGAAACCAAGATGATGAATAATTATTTGATAAGGGCTTGCTGCCGATTGACGCTGCCGAAACACCTTTTATTTTTTGGATCTCATGTAGGAGTGTTTGTTTCTTACTTTGATCCAGTTTTTCCTCATAAAATTTGTTGATGAGCTTGGAAGGTAGATCGAAGGTAACAACAGCATCTTTGTCGAATCCCATATCTTTGTTGAGGGTATAGGAGAGTTGTTGGCCGATAATGAGTGCTGAAACCGTAAAAAATTGAGCAATAAAGAATTGGAATACAATCAATGTTTTCCGAAGGTTGATTTGTGTTTTTCCGATTTGGAACTGCTTGCCGGCACGAAATAAGTTGACAGGCTGTACCTTTTTAATTAACCAAGAAGGATATGCCGAGGAAATTAAAGTCGTTACGGTCAGTAAAATTGCGATAAACAGCATGGATGTCGTCGAACTTGTAAAATCCTTTACTTTCTCCGGAATCATTTCCTGAAAATAGAAAAAGGCCAGTTTCGTCAGAAAGACCGAACAAACAAGTGCAATAGCAATGGTTAAAAGCGATTCAAAAATAATTTGGCTAACCAATTTTCCCTGACTACTTCCCAATGTTTTACGGACACCAATATCTTTACTCCGCGCTGGTATTTGTGCCGTACTAAGATTGATATAGTTGATACAGGCCAAAAGCATCAGAAAAGCAGCTACGGCAATTAACCCATAAATAACGGTTTTGCTTGTTCTTTCGGCGTACCATTCTTTTATGTGTACTGCAAAATGGGAATCTTTTAGTGGCATGACTACGACCTTACGGTTGTAGTCAAACTTCGGTTTTTTTTCCTGGCTGAATTCCTGCCATTTTTTTTGTCCGATCTTATTGATAGCTGCCTGGATTGGAAGGTCTTTTACACCATCTTTTAATCGGATATAAAGTCTGTCAGTACCATTGGTATTCGTCCAGACATTCAGTGGGTAGACTTCTTCTTTAAGCAAGACGAATTCTGTGCCATTGAACTCCGTGTTGAAGCCAAGGTCATCAACAATGCCAGTTACTGTTTTGGGTATACTGTCGTTATAAAAGATGGTTTTGCCGATTAAGCCCTGGACAGCCTGGTTTGGGAAATAAATGGCTGCCCTTTTTTTTGTCAATACGATGTCGTTGGCAGTTGAAAATGCTTTCTCTGGTGAACCTGCTAACCATTTGTAGCCAACGAGCTTGAAGTAGTCGCTGGTAGTCTCCGTCACATTGCCTTCAGCCTCATCAAAGTCCTCGACAAGTTTTTGATTTTTTTGTCCCTTGTTGATTGTGACAGATTCCATTTGATAATTTCTGAATGCTGGAGCGACCAGTTCCACGCCCGGAATTTCTTTTCGGATGGCCTGATAAAACGGCTTGGCCAATCCCCCATTGTAATTATCCTTGCCATCATTTTTAAACTGAGAAATGATCCTATAGGTTCGTTCAAGCTGAGGAACTCCAGCTTCAAAACTATACTCATAATTGACAATCTTAAATATGACCCAACATGACGTAATACCGATGGCTAGTCCAATAATATTTAATAGGGAGAATAGTTTATTCTTCCAAAGTTGTCGAATTGCCGATTTTAATAGGAGGTTGTTCATAGCTGGAATATCGTGATGGGATTAAATTATATTGTTATTCGTCTCTTAAACTATCTACAGGATTTGCCTTGGCAGCCTTGAGTGTTTGAAAACTCACCGTTACTAATGCGATAGTGATTGTAGCAAAACCAGCAAAGACAAACATCCACCATTGTGGTTCAATATGGTATGCAAAGTTGTCAAGCCATTTTTTCATCGCCATCCAAGATAGCGGTGTCGCGATGAGGAGCGCTACAGCCAATAACTTGATGAAGTCGGAAGAGAGCAGGAGGATTAAATTATAGATGGATGCACCGAGAACTTTCCGTACACCGATTTCTTTGGTACGCTGTTGGGCTGTATACGTAACAAGTCCCAATAAACCTAAACAGGCAATAAAAAGTGCCAGTCCGGAGAAGGCTGTAAAAAGTCTTCTAAAATTAAAATCCGCTTCATATTGTCGATTGAAATTGTCGTCGAGAAAGCTATATAAAAATGGACGGTTTGGTACAAGTTCATTCCACAGCTTGCCGATTCTGGCAACGGTCTCAGGCTGGTTTACATGTTGGATATTCAAGGTTAAATACCGGCTGCTGCTTGGTTCAAGTCGCAAAGCTAAAGGCTCAATCTTACGGTGTAAAGAAAGGTAATTGAAATCTTTCACTACACCGATAACCGTTCCTTCTCTTCCCCATTGACGAAATTGTTTGCCAATAATATCTTGTGGATTTGAATAGCCCCATTGTTTTGCAGCAGATTCATTGATAACAAGTGAATGGGCCGTATCCGCTGGGAAATCTCTGGAATAGGCACGTCCTGCGGCCATTTGCAGACCAATATTAGGAATAAAGTCAACATCGACTTCATATAAGAAAGGAGCGAATTGACTCATCGTTCCGTTTGCTGACATGATTTCTGTTCCTGCATTTGGAAAAAATGTTCCCGGTACCGTACGTGATGCAGTGACAGACAAAACATCTTTATCTTTTGCTAGTGTAGATTTTATCGCTTCCAGGTTATTGTTTACCTTATCATCGAAATTATAATCTATCACAAGCCGTTGATCTTTTTGAAATCCAAGATCTCGGTGCTGTAATTGATCTAGTTGAGAAAAGACGACGACTGTACCTGCAATGAGCGCAATAGAAAGGCAAAATTGGAAAACAACTAATACGCGACGTAATAATGTACCACCTTTGCTGTTGCTATAACTTCCTTTAAGTACTGCAATCGGTTTGAAATTTGCTAGAATCAACGCGGGATAGCTGGCGGCAAGAAGTCCCGTAAAAATGGTAGTGAATAGGAATATTGCCCAGGTCGTCCCATTTTTCAGGGATGAATAATTGAGGTGTTTGCCCGAGAATGCTTCCAAAAAGGGGAGAAAGGCCATAACGAGCAGTATAGCCAAAATACTACTGACGAATACAAGAACCAATGATTCAGACATAAACTGAAAGATCAGATTGCTTTTGCTTGCTCCTATGGTTTTTCGTACGCCTACTTCCTTTGCTCTTTCCATTGACCTAGATGTAGCCAGATTCATAAAGTTCACACAGGCGATCAGTAAGATGAATCCGCCAATAATGCTGAATATGTATAAATTCTGATAGCTTCCATTGGTACCGGGTTGACGATCTGCAGACGAGTGCATGTAAGCTTGCAGAAGTGGCTCGATATGGAAATTGTATTTTGCATTTGGGTTTTCATTTGTTGGGAGATGCCGCTTGAGAAACTCCGGTATTTTCTGGTCGAACTTTACAGGATCAAAGTCTTTTGAAGCGAGAAAGTACGTGTAGAAGTCTACATAATCCCAGCCTTCTTTATTAAATACGTCTGGCCGTGCTTTTCGGAATGTACTCATCGAAAGCAATGCATCGAACGTAAAGTGTGAATTAGCAGGTACATCGGCCATTACTGCCGTTACAGTATATAGATCTGCGTCAGCACGGCCCGCAGCTAAACCTCCCTCCAGCGTCTTGCCAATGGGATTTTGATCTCCGAAATATTTCTTTGCGGTACTTTCTGTTAATACAACAGAATAGGCATTTTTTAAAGCTGTATGAGGATCGCCGGCCAAAACCTTCCAACTGAAGACATCAAATGCAGTGGAGTCCATGAAAAATACATTTTCCTCCTGGAATCTTTTATCGCCCTGTTTGAGCAGGATAGATGTTTGACCCGAGAATTGAACAACTTTCTCGATTTCTGGAAAGTCTGCTTTGATAGCTTCACCAATAGGTCCATTGCCCCAGATTTGATGCTGCTCTGTGCTGCTAACATCTTTATAGTCGTGTACGATGCGGTAAATCCGCTCTTTGTTTACGTGATATTTATCGTAGGAAAGTTCGTTCTGAACATAAATTGCGATCAATAGGCAACAGGCCAAACCTATTGCAAGGCCAATGATATTGATGGTCGAGTATCCTCTGTTTTTCTGGATATTGCGCCAGGCTATTTTTATATAATTCTTGATCATAGCTTTATTTCTTAAGTGCCAGTGTATACATGCCAATCATCCACTTTCTTATATTCGTTTTTATTCGTCCCTTAAACTATCTACGGGATTGGATAAAGCTGCCCGAACAGCCTGGTAGCTGACGGTAACAATGGCGATCAGCAAGGCCAAAATACCACCGAAGACAAATGTTTGCAGCTCTAGATCTGTTTTATATGCAAAATTGCTTAACCATTGTTTCATCAGGTAAACCGCTATGGGACAGGCTATCAGAATGGAAATGGAAACGAGTAGCACGAAATTTTTTCCCAATAGCCGGACGACACCAAAGGTGCTAGCTCCAAGAACTTTACGGATGCCGATTTCTTTTATACGCATTTGCGCTTCGTGAGTTGCCAATGCAAACAGACCTAAAGCAGATATAAAAATGGCAATACCTGCAAAAACATTGAACAACAAACCTGTACGCTGTTCGGATTTGTATAGACTATCAAATTGTTGATCAATGAAAGTATATTTGAAAGGAGCGTCTGATGGATAGCGGTTATAAACCTTCTCTAAGGCTTTGATAGCCTCAGCGGCTTTTGTGGTACTTGTTTTTACATAAAGCGTGCCCGATCCCCAGCGCGTCCAGAAGACCATTGGACCTATTTTATCTTTGATGGATTTGAAGTGAAAATCTTTCACCACACCGATAATTTGTCCAGGGAAATCGTGGAAACTCATATTGGATCCCACATATGGCGGCTTTAACCCCATTTGTTTTGCTAAGGTCTCGTTGATAATATATCCGGAAGAATCCGCTGGCAGGCCTGTGAAATTTTTCCCTTCAACGAACTGTATATTCATTAACGGAATAAAATCCTTGTCAATTTTGGCTTGCGCTACGATTAGCTTGTTGTCTTTGGATTTGCCAGGCCAATCTATATCGCCCGTGGCATTTCCGAAATCCGTCATGTTGTAAACACTTGAAAGAGAGACTCCTTGTATTGCGTCGTTATTTTTGAGTTCGGTCTGTATGGCGTCCATATGTTTGTAGGCCTCCTCAGGAAGACCAAGTGTAATGACATGATCTCGGTCGTATCCGAGGTTGATCTTTTGGATAAAATCCAGTTGATTGCGGATAACCAAGGTGCATACAATCAGTGTTACAGAAAGTGTAAATTGAAAAACCACCAATATTTTACGCATGGTCGTTGAGGAAACTCCTTTAACTGATTTTCCTTTTAACGAATGAATGGGATTGAATGAGGAAAGTTGTATCGCAGGATATATACTGGATAAGCCTAGTGTGCCGATAATCGCAACACCTATATATAACCATATTGTACTGTTTTGGAAGGAGTAGCTGATTGATTTTTGTGCAATTTGATTGTATCCAGTATGAAGTACAAGGATAAGAATGAAAGCTATTACGAGCGAGCAAAAGAATACAACAACCGTTTCGGTGATAAACTGTAAGAATAGATGGAGACGATTAGCACCGATTATCTTTCGGATGCCAACATCTTTGGCCCGGTCCAATGCCCGTGCAGTACTCAAATTGACATAATTTACTGCACCAATAACCAATAATAAGATTGCAATGATCCCAAAAATTTGCACCATGCAAAGTGTCGATTTATTGCCGTCCGGGGCGATTAAGTGCATGGTTTTTAAAGGATCTAAAACAAAGATGGTTGAATTTTCACCATCGCGGGCTTTGGTATAATTCTCCGAGATAAATTTTCCAATGAGGGTAGGAGAAGCCGTTGGTTTTACTTTGACGTAGGTAGCGAAGCTGTAATTGCCTAAGTCTTCATCGATTGTTTTCCATTTTCCATTACCGCCCCAATTTGTAAACCGTTGTGCATGATAACCTAATGGAATGATCACATTGAATTGCATCGAGGAATTTTGTGGAACATCTTTTAAGATACCGGCTACGGTGAACAGATCTGCACCATAACGGAAGGTCTTTCCAATGGCCTGCTGGCTGCTAAAGAGTTTTTCTGCTGTTGATGCTGTGACCAGTGCCTGTTTATAATTTTCCTGAAAACCTACAAGCGAGCCCTCTTGTAAGGGAAAATGAAACATATTAAAAAAACTGCCATCAACATAATAGATACTCATATCCGTTACAGGGCGTTTCAGCTTATCGTTGACCAAGGTAACATTATAATCCTGTGAAACGCGCGTTGCAAATTCTACGTCGGGTGCATTTTTGGCATAGTTGCCTATAGGACCGGGAGTTATGCCCCAAATTGCGCCGTTATGTTCTGGATCCAAATGGGAATTTACGGTATATATTGCCTCATAGTTTGGGTGAAATTTATCAAAGCTCTGTTCATCCTGTACCCAAAAAATAATTAATATCGCTGCAGTAAGACTGACCGACAGACCTAATATATTGATAGCGGTATAGAATTTTCTTTTCCTTAATTCTCTAATTGCGGTTATTAAATAATTCTTTATCATAGGGACAGGTGTTAGTTGTATTGTTCATTAATGAGCTTCTTTATCATCTTATTCATCTCTTAAACTATGTACTGGATTTGCACGTGCCGCTTTTATGGATTGGTAGCTCATCGTAAAAAATGCAATAAGTAAGGTTGCGGCAGCCGGAATAATAAACATCCACCAGGATAGCTCTATTTTATACGCAAAATCATCCAACCATTTGTGCATCGCCCACCAAGCAATTGGGGTAGCAATCAAAATAGAAATGAGTATAAGTTTGATATAATCTTTTGATAATAATCCAATAATCCCCAATACCGTGCTTCCCAACACTTTTCGAATACCAATTTCTTTGGTACGTTGTACCGTGGTGATGGTAACCAGACCGATCAATCCCAGGCAGCTGATGAGAATTGTCGTCGATGTAAATAGATTGATAATCTTCGAGAATTTTAGATCACTGCTATAGAGTTCTTTGATTTGCTGATCATAGAAATCATATTTGAATGGGGCTTTTGGATAATATTTTTTCCATTCTTTCTCAATCTGTTTTAAAGTTTCCGTCCAGGTAGTTGAATTACTATTGAGTTTGACGCTTAGTCTGTTTAATTCCCATTTTTTAATAGAGCTCAGCATGACAACAGGTTGAATGGCTGCATGGAGATTTTTTGTGTGAAAATTGTCGGTTACACCCACAATCTGCCGCTGTTTGTCTGTGTACGTGACAAAGCTACCTACAGCATTTTCAGCAGATTTAAAGCCTAACTTTTGAACGGTGGCTAAGTTTAACACGATGCCAGTGCTCGTATCGGCCAACTGCAGCGGGCGGCCAGCAAGCATTTTAAAATTATAGAGCTTAAAGTTATCTTGGTCGACAAATTTCATTTGTACATCTGCCTGTACCTGTCCCGTATCACTTTTCGCAAACAAGGCATTTCCCCAATGGTCGTTACTCATGGGCAGATGCCCCAAGGAAGCCTGCTCTACACCTGTGATGTGCTTAATCGCTTGCTTAAAAACAAAAGGATCAACATTACTGTCCTGGTAGCTTTTGCTCGGGAAACGTAGGGTAATGATCGCATCCTTATCGAAGCCGGAGTTATTCTGTAGCGCATGTTTCAACTGTAGACCAATGATGCAAGTTGAAATAACAAACAGCTGAGCAATCAAAAATTGAAATATAATGAGCATTTTCCGAAAAGAAAGATTGCCAAATTTGAGACTTTGCGCATTTGAGATTTTAATGACTTCAACAATCTTGACTTTGTTTGTTAGTAAAATCGGGTAACCTGAGGAAATTAAGGTAATCGTGATTGTAAGTGTTGCTAAAAATAGCGATACTCCCCATGGATCGGGATACAACTTGAGCTGATCGGGAATATAAGTGGCTAAAACTGTTTGAATGAGAATAAGTAAAGGCCATGATAAAAGTACCGAAAAAGCCGTAATGCAAAATGTTTCCAACAAAAAGGACTTTGTAATTCTTTTCTGGCTTTCTCCTAATGTCTTTCTGATACCAATCTCTTTCGCGCGTTGTGGGATTTGGGCGGTAGCGAGATTGATGTAATTGACACAGGCGAGTAGAAGCAAAAATATACCTATGCCGATTAGGCCATACATTATTTTCTTATTAACATTATTTTGCGCGTAAGAAGTAAAATGTAAGTCTTTTAAAGGTACTGTGTTTACATGCATTTTAAACCCAAACTTGTCAAATTCGGCATGCGTCATCTCATAGGCCTTTTTATCGGCTGTCTTTATGAGGTTAGGAAGGGAAGCCGATGATTTTACCTTAATAAAGAGCTGCCAATTTGAATTTGAATTGTTCCAGTTTGTGCTATTCCATTCCTTTTCTGGAATCTGGATAAATTCTTTACCCAAAAAGCTGCTTGGATGGGCTAGATCTTTTACAATGCCGGTGACATTGTATAATGTACTATCATAGGACAAAGTCTGTCCTATGATTTGGTCTATTGACCTGTTTGGGAAATACAATTTAGCCCGCGATTCTGTCAGGATGACTTCATGGCTATTTTTTAGTATATTCCTTTGGTCGCCAGCTAACCAAACATAAGGTGTCATTTTGAAATAGTCTCCCGTGGTACCGATGATATCGGGTTGATCTTCAAACTCTATTTTCTGCGTGCCGCCAATATTGCTGACACGTTCGAAGTATTGTTTAAAGATGGGTACAGTCAGTTCAACACTAACAAAGTTTTCCTTAATATATGCCGGTAATGGTGCGGGAACACCATCGAAATGATCTAATTTATCCTTTTCTTCATAGGAGGTATGGACCTTGTAAATCTGCTCACTTTTCGGATGATGCTGATCAAAACTAAATTCATAATTGACGATACGGAAAATAAGCCAACAGGCACTTATTCCGATGGCAAGCCCAAATACATTTAAAAATGTGAAAAGACGGTTACGCCATAGTTGTCTGAAAATTAATTTAATCGTGCTCATCATTTACAGGTTATTAGGATAAATATCTTGGTTATATATGTGTGTTTTTATACCGAAGTTGTTTCCATAATCACTTGCCCGTCTAGCATGCGGATTACACGGTCAGAAAACTTTGCATCGTGTTCACTATGTGTTACCATGACGATGGTTGTGCCGGCTTCGTTCAATTCAGTCAGGAGTTGCATGACTTCGTTACCATTATTGGAATCGAGGTTACCCGTAGGCTCATCGGCAAGAATCAATTTTGGATTATTCACGACAGCGCGAGCAACGGCCACACGTTGTTGCTGACCTCCGGAGAGCTGTTGTGGAAAGTGATTTCGGCGGTGCATGATCTGGACTTTTTCCAAAACTTCTTCTACACGCTTTTTGCGTTCTGCAGCTGGAACATTGGTATAAACCAGTGGAAGTTCCACGTTTTCAAATACTGTTAGTTCATCGATTAGATTGAAACTCTGGAATACAAAACCAATGTTATGTTTGCGGAGATCTGAGCGACCACGTTCTTTGAATTTGGCAACTTCAATCTCGTTGAACAGATAGCTTCCTTCATCCAAATCATCCAGCAATCCGATAATATTGAGTAAAGTCGATTTTCCACAGCCCGAAGGACCCATTACGGCAACAAACTCGCCCTCTTTGACATGAATGTTTAGGTTGTTTAATGCGACGGTTTCAACTTCTTCAGTGCGGTAATACTTTTGAAGGTTTGTGATCTTGATCATATTTTTTGTGCTCATGGTTTTTATGTTTTGGATCCTTGGCGATATTGCCTTGGACAGTTATTATTTCTGTTATTAAATTCTGTTTATTTAATTGTTTATTGATCTCTTAAAGTCTTCGTCGGATTGGCTATCGCTGCTTTAAATGCCTGTGAACTGATCGTCAGTAGGGCAATTACAATTGCTGCTACAGCACTGATGACAAAGATGGTCCAGGAAATCTCTACATGATGTGCATAGTTGGTTAACCATTTGCTCATAATCATCCATGCAATAGGAAAGGCAATGATACAGGAGATCGCTATAAGCGTAACAAATTCACGGTTGAGCATTTGGATAAGTCCCGAAACAGAGGCCCCCAGGACTTTACGAATACTGATTTCTTTTGCGCGTTGCTCTGTTGCAAAGGCGGCTAAACCAAACAGGCCTAGGCAGGATATAATGATAGACATCAGTGCAAATACACTGGATAGTTGCTGTACAAAAAGCTCAGCTTTAAACTTATTATTGAAACTATCATCTAAAAATTTATAGTCAAAGGGGAAGCCCGGGTTATTTTTGACGATGACCTTCTCGATTTGTTGAATGGCATCTGGTAAATCTACTCCAGCCTTTGTCTTGATGGTCATGATGCCATTATCTCTATTCATCGGTAGAAATAGCATCGGCTCAGGATCGGCATACACATTGTTATAAACGAAGTTCTTGACGACACCGGCGATGGTGAACTTTTCTTCACCGTAACTGATGATACTACCGGCCACAAGGCCATCTTTTTTGATCAGTTTTGCAAATGCTTCGTTGATGATAACCGAGGTGCTATCACCTACAAAATTTTGATGGAAGTTTCTACCGTCAGAAAGCTTTAGATCCAAAGCTGGAATAAGACCTTCATCAGAACGTAACATGCCAATCAAAATACTAGCATTTGGATCTTTTCCATCCCAGCTAAAACCGGACGTATTGGAGTTGATATTGAGTATACTCATATCACTGACACCGACCTCTTGCACAACTCCTGTTGCCAATAATTGATTTTTAATCAGTGGGAGATGTTTGGCCATATCGCCTTGTAGCGCTGTTGTCAACACCTGACTCTTATCAAATCCGAGATCCCTGTTCTTGTTGTGCTGAATCTGTTGGTAGATAATAATGGTACAGATAATCAAAACGACGGATGCCGTATATTGTAAAATCACCAATCCTTTGCGTACAAGACTTCCGCTTCCGGCTTTTTGCTTCGCACCTTTAATTGTCGTTAGTGGTTTGAATGCGGATAGGAAAAATGCGGGATAGCTACCTGCAAATAGGCCACAGGCAAGGGTAATTACCAACAGAAAAAGGAGGTGTAAAGGTGCCGATAAATTAACCTTCAGCTCTTGGCCTATCATTGCATTGAAAGGACCGATAAAGATGTAAATCAGCAACAAGGCTACCAAGGAAGAGATGGTTGCCAATACGAGCGATTCCCCTAGGAATTGCGTCACTAAAGATTTGCGGCTTGCGCCAACAACTTTACGCATACCCACTTCTTTTGCTCTTTTTTCTGACCTTGCTGTTGCGAGATTCATAAAATTGATGCAGGCAATTAATAGAACAACCCAAGCAATAAAGGTAAATAGACGTATATTTTTAATACCGCCTTCTATTTCATTTCCGCTATTGTCAAATTGGTTGTACGTAATCCAACGTTCCATTGGATAGAGGTAATTTTGTGAGAACGTGACTTCACCATTGGTTTTGCGTTTGACAAAATCCATCATCTGTTTGTTGATCTGGTCAACATTGGCATTATCTTCGACCTGAACCAATGTTTGTACGCCATTGTTTCCCCAGTTTTCCAACCAATCCTGACCAGCTTCAAACTTTTTGAAAGGAATCAGCCATTGAAAATCATAGCTGCTATTTTTGGGTAGGTCCTTGATTACCCCTGCAACAATAAATGGCTCAGTATTGTTTGTTTTGACGGTTTTTCCCAATGCCGGGCGGTTACCAAATAATTTATGGGCAGCTGTTTCTGATAACACGATATTGTTGACCTGATCGAAGGCGGTATTTCGATCACCCTCCAAGAAATCCAAGGAAAGCACATCTGCAATGGAGCCATCGGCATATACCCCTGTCTGAAATATATTATTGTCTCCTACAGAAAATAACATGGGCGAATTCCAGCTCATGCGAACGGCATGCTTAATACCGGGTATTTCTTTTGCTACGCTTTGGGCAAATGGTCCAGGTGTCGATTCGAATACATAAGTAGCGCCATCGTAAGTCTGTTTTGATTTGACAACATAGATATTCTTTTTGTTGGCGAAATTATCGTTGTAGCCCAACTGGCTTTCAACCCATAAAAAAATCAACGATGCCGCAGCGATACCGACCGCCAATCCAAAAATATTAAGAAAGCTGTACCCCTTGGTTTTCCAAAGGTTGCGAAGTGCGGTTTTAATAAAGTTTTTAATCATAATTAAGTCGTATGATAAAAGCGGTTATCGAGAGATATGATGTGCTCGATAACCGCTAGGATGTTACTTTTTAATATTTAGCTCTTGCACCTTATCGTAGGTCTCATAGCTCGATACGATAACCTTATCGCCCGGTTGTAGACCTTTGATAACCTCATAATATTCCGGATTTTGTCTTCCTAATTGGATATCGACACGATATGCTGTACTTCCATTTTTATCCAATTTGAAGATCCAGTTACCACCGGTCTGTTGATAAAAACCGCCTTTTGCCAGCAATAACGCTTTGGTTTCATCGCTTAATGCCAAACGTATTTGTAAAGTCTGTCCACGTCGGATCCCTTTGGGAACATCATTGATAAACTCCATGTCAACCTGGAATCGGCCATTGGTGACTTGTGTATAGACTTTCTTGATACGGAGTTTGTAGGTTTTTTCACCGATAGAAAACTCCCCTTGTAGATCTGGGAAAATACGGTTGATATAATGTTCATCGATGTCAGCGCGCACTTTGAATCCTGTTAAGACGTCGATTTGTCCCAATCGTTCCCCGGCGTTTTTATTTTGCCCGATCTCTGCATCGAAGGCGGTCAATTGCCCGTCAACAGGTGCCCTAACAATCAAGTCGCCAATTTTCCTTTTCATCAGTTCCAATGCACTCTGCGTGCGTTGGTAAGTTTGTTTGTCCTGATTGGTTTTTTGTGCATTGGAGATTTCGTCCTGTTTCAGGATCTGTTTGGTCAAGTTGACCCGTTCTTTTTGATAGTTGTATTCGTTCTTTGATTTTTCGAACTCTTGTGTACCAATGGCTTTTTCGTTAAGTAATTTTCTGTTTAGATTATAGATCCGCTCCGCTTCCCGATAGG
Source organism: Sphingobacterium sp. UBA5639 (assembly GCF_002421245.1). Classification (NCBI taxonomy): domain Bacteria; kingdom Pseudomonadati; phylum Bacteroidota; class Sphingobacteriia; order Sphingobacteriales; family Sphingobacteriaceae; genus Sphingobacterium; species Sphingobacterium sp. UBA5639. The sequence goes on along the minus strand of NZ_DIJR01000028.1, from coordinate 23,265 downwards.
CCTGTTCTACATCAGCCATTTGGTTGCGGTTGTTAATTGATGCTTGTTGTGCATTGGTCTGCGCAATTTGTGACTGTGTCAATAGATTGAGCACTTGCGTTTCTTGTTGTACCAGGGTAAGCTCCTGATCGGTATTGGAAAGACGCATGATTGCATCCCCTTTTTTTAAGATAGCCCCGTCTTCTACAAATTTTTCTTCGACGCGTCCGCCAACAGAAGCATCGAGGTATATACTACTAATAGGAAGCACGGTGCCATTTATCGGGATAAATTCTTGAAAGTTTCCATTTTTTATTTCGACAATAGAGATGCGGTCAGCTTCAACATTCAGTTTGCTTTTGCCGGAGGTAAAATAGAAACTGGCACTGATTAAGCCAACTAAGCCAGCAACCCCCACAATAGTCATGATACGTTTGCTATTCCACTTCTTCTTTTCTAAAGGTCTGTCCATAATTTAATATCAATTTTGTATGTAACTATGAAAGCTGTGCCAATAATTTAATTTACTGATTTATAGTTGTTTATTTTGTTTTGTTTGGCGCTCGGTGTTCGATAGCGGACACTTCTTGTACGAAGACGTACAACTGGAAGTTTTTCGCTGTTTATTGTGGCAACTGAAGTGCTTTGAGCAAATATAACCACAGGTTGTGGTAAGGTACGTTAGTTCTATTGGAGTACACATTGATTTATGTATAGTTTATTAAGTTGCAACGGAGAAGAATCTTCAATTTAAATATATCAATTCTCTTAATTTACACGGAACTAATACGGACTTTATAGGGACCTTATTCGGACCTCATTCGGATGAAAGCGAATAAAAACCGAATAAACTCCGATGTATATCCATTGAATAAACGAATAAATACTGAACTTGATTTCCATCATGTTCCTACTTATACTCTTGTGGATTTTTATTGTCCAACTACGCACACCGACTGTTCATTAATGAACATTTTTGAAAATATGTTTTTTGTATCTGTTTGATAGTTAGTGTTTTTGTTGTTTGGCATGGCGATGGTCAGCAAGAAAATAAAAACTGGATATGAAGAGAGTTTATATATATAGTACATTATGCTTTTTATTGAGTTATGCTAAGGCAGGGGCGCAACAGACGGAGCAGCAACTAACGGAAAGAGTGTCGGGGACAGCAACAATTGCAGCGGTCGACGATAAACAAATTGCCAAGCGAAGCTTAGCTGAGTGTATCCAGTTGGCCATAAAGGCCAATCCAACCTTATTGCAGAATGAACTCGATGTGAAGCGTGCCGAGGTGAATTTGGCACAGGCTAAAGCGAATAGACTTCCCGATGTCGATGCGAGCCTACAACATAGCCTGACCTCAGGTAGATCGCAGGATAACTCGACCCTTCAATATATTTCATCCAACAACTCAACAGGGAATTTTTCTTTGGGAGCCAGCCTGCCGTTATTTAGAGGGTTTCGTCTATTTAACGAAATTCGGATGCGTGCTGATGCAAAGACAGCTGGTAAATTGACTTTTGATACGCAGATTAATAACCTAAAACTAGATGTTATTACCGCTTATATTCAAAGTTTGACTGCCCAGGATATATTGCGGCAATCCGAAATGCAGACTGAAGTAACCCGAGAGCAGGTCAGACGTGCGGAGAGCATGCATAAGGAAGGCGCAATTAACCCTGGGGATTATTTTGATTTGAAAGGACAACTGGCAAATGATGTCAACACGATTGAAAATAATCGTCAGTTACTATACAGTAGCCGGGTGAAACTGGCGGCCTTATTGAATATGGCGGAAAATCAATTAGGGGAATTGGACAATATCGGAATAAATGAGACAGGACAGCGTTTGGATGAGAAGCAGTTATATGATATGGCTGTCGACCAATTGCCTGATATTAAAGCTTTGGATTATCGGATAAAAGTGGCGGAGCGGGATATTAAGATTGCGAAATCATACTATTACCCGTCTTTGAGTCTGAGCGCTGGCTTAGGATCAAATTATTCAAAATTGGGGATTCAAGGAACGTATTGGTCCCAAATGCGTAATAACGTGGGAAAATCTATTTCTCTAAATCTCTCAATTCCCATTTTTAATCATTTGCAAGTATATAACAACGTCCGCCTGGCAAAATTAGATCTACAAGCTGCTAAATTTCAGAAAGAGATCCAACAAAATGTTTTACGGTCGGCGACGTCCAATGCGGTTTTTAATTTGCAGAACGCAAGTAACATGATTACACAATTACGTAGTCAAAATGAAAACTACGCGGAGTCTTTTCGCATAGCCAAAGTCGTTTTCGAATTGGGAAACAGTAATTCAGTGATTTTTTTGACCGCAAAAACGAAATTCGACAACAGTCAGATTCAATTGGTCGTCAAGCAGTATGAATGGCTGCTGCAAAAATATATCAATGATTATTACGCAGGCTCATTGAATTTATAATTATCTTAGTATCTTCAATGAAGTCAGTAAGTATGAAAAAAGCATCTATTTTAGTCGTTGATGATGACCAGGATTTATTAACTGCGGCAAGAATCTTGCTTAAACCTAAAGTTAGTCATATTCAAGTTGAACCCAATCCGGAGAACTTAATCGCACATCTGGAGAAGACACCTTATGATCTGGTACTTTTAGATATGAATTTTAAAAGTACAATTAATACTGGTAATGAGGGATTATATTGGTTGTCCCGGGTTAAAGAAAAGTTTCCACAGGTACATGTCATTATGATTACCGCTTATGGAGCTGTAGATCTCGCTGTAAAATCGCTGAAACAGGGGGCGTCAGATTTTGTCGTGAAACCCTGGGAAAATGAGCATTTATTGGCGACGATCGAAAGCACGCTTGCTGAATCAAAAAACAAAGAAAAGAAAAGTAAAAGTTCCCTGCTCAGTAGTGCGAACAGTCCTGATTTGATTGGTAACTCTGTTGTTATGGACGAACTGCAATATAAATTGGAGAAAATAGCGCCGACAGATGCCAATATTTTAATATTAGGTGAAAATGGGACAGGGAAAGACCTCATTGCTCAAGCCATTCAGCGAAGATCCTTGCGTTCAGATCGGACTTATGTCAAGGTCGATGTTGGGGCGCTGACAGAAACATTGTTTGAAAGTGAGCTTTTCGGTTATAAAAAGGGGGCATTTACGGATGCACGTGAAGACCGTCAAGGGCGATTTGAAGCGGCAAATGGAGGGACATTGTTCCTCGACGAAATTGGAAATATCTCTTTGCAGCAACAAGCTAAATTGTTGACCGTACTCCAGAATAGACAGGTGACACCGTTGGGTTCCTATCAACCGATCCCGGTGGATATTCGCTTAATCTCAGCAACCAATGTGCCGTTGAAACAGCTTGCAGATGAAAGCCGTTTTCGAAAAGACTTAATTTATCGGATCAATACCGTGGAAATTCAGGTACCACCATTGCGTGAACGGGGAGAGGATATCAAGCTATTGGCTGATCATTTTCTCGATATCTATTCGAAAAAATACAATAAACGGATTGAAGGCTTTGAACCGGATGCGGTTAAAAAAATGTGCGCATATCATTTTCCGGGCAACGTCCGGGAACTTCAATACAGCATCGAGCGTGCTGTTATTATGGCAGATCAGCTTAGTATCGCCGGAAATGACCTTTTCTTCTCACCGATCGAACAGCAAGTAGATAACCACGTTGTTGAAACTAGCGCTAGCAGTCAAAATTTGGAAGAATTGGAACGTAAAGCAATCAAATCTGCGATTGAGCGTTACAACGGAAATATCAGTAAGGCAGCAAAGGAATTGGGACTGACAAGAGCTGCGCTTTATAGACGTTTGGAGAAATATGATATTTAGTCGATGAGGCACGGAAAAATCTTAAATGCGATCAAGATTATATTACTGTTGATAGCTGCTCTTGTGAGTGCTTATTTTCTACTAAAACGTGAATACGTACAGGCGGCTTTGATCTTCTGTGTGATGCTTTACCTGGGTTTTAACCTATATGCACAATATAATTTTTTGGCCAAGCAGTTGATTGAATTTTCCGAAGCGGTCAAATACCGTGATTTTACCAGACGTTTTTTGGTGAAAAACACAAAATCAGTAGAAGGAAAGCTTTTCCTTGCCTTTAATCAGATCAACGAAACATATAAGGAGATCAGTATTAAGCAGGAAATTCAGCATCAATACCTGGACCGTGTGATCAATATGCTGAATTCGGCGATTATCTTTTATGAGATGGATAGCGGTAAGGTCATGTGGGTGAATGATGCTTTCAAGCAGCTATTTCATTTGCCACATCTTGGAAACATCACGGGACTGAAGAAAAAAAACAATGATCTTTATGAAAAAACCATGTTACTTGAAAACGGACAGCAGCAGATGGAGTCCGTTCAGTCAAGTAAAGGGAAGATTAAATTATTGATTCAAAGCTCAAGCTTTGAGACACAGGATGCTTTGTTTCGCATTGTTGTATACCAAAATATCAATGAAGCAATTGATGAAACTGAGACAAAGGCATGGCACAAATTATTGCGCGTACTGACGCATGAAATTATGAATTCCATTGCTCCGATCAGCTCACTGGCTGAAACCTTAAACGGTCGTTTGGACCATTTCAAAGGAACTGAAGATATTGATGATCTAAAAACAGGCATTTCCACCATCAAACGTCGTAGCGAAGGACTTTTGCATTTTGCGAAGAGTTATCGCATGATCAATAAAGTCGATCAGCCTCAGCTAGCACCGATTCAAATTTCACAGCTGTTTGAACATATCTATCAACTGCTTGAACCAACCTTGATCCAGAAAAATATTGATGTCGATATTATCCTAAAAAATACAAGGCTTATTTTATCTGCCGACGTCAATTTGATCGAACAGGTTATTATTAACTTAATGTTGAATGCGATAGATGCGGTTAAAAATAGGGAAGAAGCCTATATTAGTTTATCTGCTCTTGAAGTGGACGGCAAGGTGCAGATTAGGATTGAAGATAACGGGGCAGGAATTCCTGCCGATCTTCAGGAGCAGATCTTTACACCATTTTTTACAACAAAGAAGACGGGTACAGGAGTCGGCTTGACCCTAAGTAAACAGATCATGCTTTTGCACAAGGGTACTATTTTCCTCAATAGTACGGAAGGAAAAGGGAGTGTTTTTGTTCTCCAGTTTTAAAGATATTATGTAGCCTAGCTAATTTAACCGTATGTATTCAGTGGAATTAAACCTGATGTTCCATGTGAAAAATCATAAAATTTAGCGATGTTTGCAGCGAAATGAACTACATGCTTAAGTATTGGCGGCATTATTTTGTATCCCATAGTCGCCATGGGACCCATTCTCCTTTTGTTTATAAATTGGTAGACGAAGTGATCTATCAAAAGACATCCAAGGAGAGCGTTTCGGAATTACCGCAAACTATTCAAAACGGAAGCAAGGTAGAGCAGAAAAAGTATGCATTAATCGATCGGTTATTAAACACATTCGCTTACGACAATTTTAGTTATTGGGCCGATCGTCCGATCGAAAGTTATCAGAGTCTTCTGCAGGACCAATGCGGAAGCTATGCGTACCGACATATTTATTATATCGACCTGGACGATCTTGACCTGAATTTTTTGGGAAATGTTGGCGATCGAGATCTATTGATTATAAACGAACCCCATGTGTCAGCGAAAAGGGAAGCCTACTGGAACAAGCTGAAACAGGATAATCGTGTTGTGGTTACCATAGATCTATACCGAATTGGGTTGGTTTACTTTAGAAAAGAACAACGAAAAGAGCATTTTCTGATACGATTTTAGGCTACTGTTTCGACCATTTTTTGGCTGTCGATAGGCAGTCATGGGCCACGTTCCCTAAGGCATTAAATATTTTATCTGAAGTTTAAGGATACAGGAGAGGAGAGCGAAGAGGAACAGGTAGCTGTCATTCGGCAAGAATAAACAAGAGCATCCATATATTTATGGATGCTTTTGTTTATTAAAAAGCTTCACTTAGGGACAGATAGAAACCCGATTGTCGTTTTTCTCCAGGTCTTTGTTCGCCAAAGGAATAATCAAAGCGTATGCTGCTATTGTGTTCGAGACTAAAGAAATATCTTAAGCCACCGCCATAACTTGCGACATATCGGCTGCTATTTTCCTTGGAAAAGGTTGATCCTAGCCCTGAAAAACCAACAATACCAAAGCGTGGATGAAAGCGATAACGCAGTTCAGCTTGGGAGGCAAGGTAATTCTTGTCCCGGTAACGTCCGAGGTAATATCCGCGCATCATCATGTCTCCACCGAGCTCACGGTAGTTGTAAAATGGGACGGTTTTTCCAAATGTGGAACGAAAGATTCCTTGCAGGGCCAGTGTGACTTGGTTGTGCAGGGGAATAAAGCCACGCAGATCCACGTCGAGGTTTGCCCCCGTAAAATCAGTACTTGTCCATAACTTTGGAGCATAGGCCAGTCGCAATTTAGCATAATACCCCCTTGTTGTATAAGAAACGTTATCCCTATTGTCAAACAATTGCGAAATACCTACAAGTAGCTGTTGCCCGCCATGCTTTCCAATAAGATCGGAATGATTGAAAATACGATCGGCACTATCGCTACGAATGGTGAAGTTGTCGTATTGAATGTTGATGCCCGAATAGAGGTTGTTGCTGATTTTTTTCTCAGCTTCGAGTTTGACGCGAAATAATTTTTGATCAATGCGTTCTTCATCTGCCTTCCAGGTGTCCATACCGACGCCATAATAGTTAAAGGGCCAATTACGGTAACGCATTTCACTAATCAGATGGTAGTCGTTGTTTTTAGTCCAAAGATCTGTCTGCAGTTTGAAATTGGACTGACTATTGGATGTAAAGGTTCCCATGACCATGACCGTGGAGGTGCGGATTTTGGGATCAGATTTGTCCAGATAAAAATTATAAGCGCTCGCCAGGCCGTATTCAACGCCCGTTTCCTGCGCATAACCAACGGCCGGTAAAACCATAAAACTACCGGAACGTGTAGAATCTCTTTCAGCGGAAAGAAATTTTTTACTCAATTTTTGAATAATATTTTGAGCTTTCAATTCGGCCGATCCCATTAAAAGTACCGTAAATAGTACGGAGTATCGGGTAAGTTTTGAAAGTGATTGCGGTAAAATTTGCATGCCCAAAGATAGTATATTAGCCAAATAACCAAAACAGGTAAATATGCAATCAAAAATTATTGTGCTGCATATCAGTATAATTGCCAAAAACTGTCTTTTTTTTTTGACAAATATTTTTGTAAAGTGAGTTTTGTGTCTATCTTTGCATCAGCAAACAAGGGAACAACGGTTCAAAACAACGAAAGTTTGCTTAGTTCTTTAAATGAAAAAAAATAAAAAATAAACTTGCAGAAATCAAAAGTAAATTCGATATTTGCACTCGCTGAAAAGGTAGAAATACTTGGTCAGACGTTGATAGAATGTAAGTTTAAATAAAGATATTAGAAGCCTCTTTAGCTCAGCTGGTAGAGCAACTGACTTGTAATCAGTAGGTCATTGGTTCGATTCCGATAAGAGGCTCTAAATGTAACGAAAGTTACAGGTCTGGAGGGGTTCCAGAGCGGTCAAATGGGACGGACTGTAAATCCGTTGCTTCGGCTTCGAAGGTTCGAATCCTTCTCCCTCCACACTTTATTTTAATTAGGGTGTTAGATTTACTCTAGTTTCTAATTATTAAGCGGAAGTAGCTCAGTTGGTAGAGCGATAGCCTTCCAAGCTATAGGTCGCGAGTTCGAACCTCGTCTTCCGCTCAAATTTTTCAAGTATTAAATTTAGTCTCTATCTTCTTTGATAATAATGTATCTAAAGGTGGGGGCATTAATACGTAAATAAGGTTTTTTAGTAAGCCGAAGTAGCTCAGGGGTAGAGCACTTCCTTGGTAAGGAAGAGGTCGTGGGTTCAAATCCCATCTTTGGCTCGTACTTGTGTAAAAGTTAAGCAAGAGTATATAACAAATAGAAATAATTTATAATTACTAATTCGCATAAACATGGCAAAAGAGAAATTTGACCGTAGTAAACCACACTTAAACATTGGTACTATCGGTCACGTTGACCACGGTAAAACTACAACTACAGCTGCTATCACTAAAGTATTGGCTGATAAAGGTTTGTCAGAAGCTCGTTCATTTGATTCAATTGACTCTGCTCCTGAAGAAAAAGAGCGTGGTATCACAATCAATACTGCACACGTAGAATATTCTACAGCTAACCGTCACTATGCACACGTTGACTGTCCAGGTCACGCTGACTACGTTAAGAACATGGTAACTGGTGCTGCTCAAATGGACGGTGCTATCATCGTAGTTGCTGCGACTGATGGTCCTATGCCTCAAACTCGTGAGCACATCTTGTTGGCTCGCCAAGTAGGTGTTCCTGCGTTAGTAGTATTCATGAACAAAACTGACTTAGTTGATGACCCTGAGTTGTTAGACTTAGTTGAAATGGAAGTTCGTGAGTTATTATCATTCTACGAATTCCCTGGTGATGATATCCCTGTAATCAAAGGTTCTGCTTTAGGTGCATTGAACGGTGAGCCTGAGTGGGTTGAGAAAATCATGGAATTAATGGATGCTGTAGATAACTACATTCCAATTCCTCCACGTTTGACTGATTTACCTTTCTTGATGCCAGTAGAAGACGTATTCTCGATCACAGGTCGTGGTACAGTTGCTACAGGTCGTATCGAAAGAGGTGTAATCAACTCTGGTGATCCAGTTGAGATCTTAGGTATGGGTGCTGAGAACTTGAAATCTACAGTAACAGGTGTTGAGATGTTCCGTAAAATCTTAGATTACGGTGAGGCTGGTGATAACGTAGGTTTATTGTTACGTGGTATTGAGAAAACTGATATCAAACGTGGTATGGTTATCTGTAAACCAGGTTCAGTAACTCCTCACGATCATTTCAAAGCTGAGGTTTACGTATTGTCAAAAGCTGAAGGTGGTCGTCACACTCCATTCTTCAACAAATACCGTCCTCAATTCTATTTCCGTACAACTGACGTAACTGGAGAGATCTCTTTACCAGAAGGTACTGAAATGGTTATGCCAGGTGATAACGTTACAATCAGCGTGAAATTAATTTCTGCTATTGCAATGGAAAAAGGTCTACGTTTCGCTATCCGTGAGGGTGGTCGTACAGTAGGTGCTGGTCAGGTAACTGAAATTATCTAGTCTTTAATAAAGATTTAGAATCACATAGAATAAGCTAATCGACTGAGGTTGATTAGCTTATTTTTTCGATAAGCGATTTATCGGATTAAAATAAAAAAAAGTAAAAAAAGATTTGCAGAAAGTGGTTTAAAACACTATATTTGCATCACAAAATAAGAAATACACGGGCATAGTTTAAAGGTAGAACGAAGGTCTCCAAAACCTTTGGTCTGGGTTCGAGTCCTGGTGCCCGTGCTTATAAAAACAGATAAACTAAAATGGCAAAAGTACTTGATTTTTTTAAAGACTCTTATGTAGAGATCACTGAGAAAGTGACTTGGCCTACATGGTCTCAGTTACAAAGTTCAGCTGTTATTGTGCTTGTTGCGTCTCTTCTTATTGCATTGGTTGTCTTTGTAATGGATAAAGCTTCAAGTGTAGGGTTAGAATTCTTGTACGGTATTGCTTCTTAATTTTTCAATCGTATTTATTTATGGCAGATCAAGGTTTAAAGTGGTACGTAGTTCGTGCTGTAAGTGGTAAAGAAAAGAAAGTAAAGCAATATATTGATGCCGAAGTTAGCCGTTTAGGTATTGAGCACTTGATTCCTCAGGTGTTGATTCCAATGGAAAAATACTACTTGATGCGCGATGGAAAGAAAGTTGCTAAAGAACGTAACTACTACCCTGGTTATGTTTTATTGGAAGCAGCTCTTGACGGTGAGTTGGAGCACATCATCAAAAATATCAATAGCGTCATTGGTTTCTTGGGAGATAAAGCTGGTAATGCTGTCCCTTTACGCCAAGCAGAAGTGAATCGTATCTTAGGTAAAGTGGATGAAATGGCAGAACAAGGTGAAACCATTAACGTTCCTTACTATGTGGGTGAAACAGTGAAAGTAAACGATGGTCCTTTCAACGGATTTACTGGAGAGATCGAAGAAGTCCACGAAGATAAAAAGAAATTAATCGTCATGGTGAAAGTCTTCGGTCGTAAGACTCCACTTGAACTGAACTACATGCAAGTAGAAAAAGAGTAAGATTAGTAATTAACGATAGAGAAAAGCTTTTCATGAAAATTGGAAGGCTTTTTTTTGTATCTTACCATAAATGAAAAGGCTAGGTATTTATCTATTCGCATTGTTTTATGTGCTGACATTGCTGAGCTGTGCAAATGTCGAGAAGTATAATCGATTTATCGAGACTCCCCTGGCAGTGGAAGCTATGCAGCAAGATATCAACTATGTTGAGCGTAACTTATGGAAAATGCATCCGGACCTTTTTTTGTATATAGGGGAAGATCAATTAAAGACTAAGTTTGATAGCCTCCGTTCTACGATCCGCCAACCCTTACTGCCCAACCAGTTTCAGCTGGCATTAGCAGCTGTTCTGTCTCAAGTTCGGCAGGGACATATGACCTTAAGCCCACTTATTTCCAAATTTGACCCGAAAGGTAAGGATAAAGTACGTTACCAAAAAAGTAAGGGCCCCTTCTCACAATTGGGATTTCATTGGCAAGAAAATACATTGTATCTTTCAAAAAATGGAACGGCAGATTCAACGCTGATTGTCGGTTCAAAAATTCTAGCTATTGAAGGGATACAGCCACAAAATTTGTACACAAAATATCGCCCAAGCTTTACCTCGGATGGGTATAATACAACATTTATAGATCAGGCTTTTGAACGTTTATTACCGCGGTATTACCAATTGGAATTGGGGTATCGAGATTCTATTGCTGTGGTGTTTTCTTGTGCTGATAGTACGTATGAGCGGTTTGTTGTCAGAAGATTTGAAGCACCTGAACAGAAGGGAAAGGTCGGGACAAACCATGCGGCTACGGAAAAACCGAATAAAAAGCCTTCGGAAAAGAAGGATAAGCAAATCGAAAAGAAGTCCGATACGAAAAAGCAGCGCAAGATATTCGGCTATAATACCAATCTAAAAAGAATGAGCAAACAGCTCTCTTTCCCTGTCAAAGGCGATAGCAGTATTGCTTTATTGAAGGTGGTCGATTTTTCCTATGGGCGTCCAAAAGAAGCCTATAGAAGGATTTTTGATCGACTGGAGCTTAATTCGGTTCAATACCTGATCTTGGATCTTCGTGGCAATCTGGGCGGACGTTTGTCCGATGTTCGTGAACTATATAGCTATCTGGTAGAAGCGGATAAATTCCAGTTTGTTCAGCCGGCAGTGATCACCTCAAAGTTCAACTTGCCGTTTTATCAGGTAAAAGGATTGCCAGGCTGGTCTTATCCCGTTTTATCACCATTTATTATACCAAGTGCTGTAGTATCTTGGGCAAAGACGTTTTCCAAAGATGGGATAAATTATACCCATCTTACGGGAAGCAAAATTGAAAAATCAAAGGCGAATCGCTATCGCGGTGATTTATTTGTATTGATCGATGGCGGGACTTTTTCTGCAGCGAGTTTGATTGCTACAAATCTGAAAGTTGGGAAACGTGCTGTTTTCTTTGGTGAAGAGACTGGCGGGGCTGCTAGTGGTACTGTTGCGGGAGTTCTTCCTGTACTGAAACTGCCAAACTCCCATTTAAGGTGGCGCTTTGGCTTAATGGACGTGAAGCCTTATTATCATGTAAGCGAAGCTGGACGGGGTGTTATGCCGGATGTTTCCATTGTACGAAATGTTGATGATGTATTCAAAGGGAAAGATCCGGTATTGGATAAGGTGTTGAAGATTATTAAAAGGCAGTAGAGCTGATGTGACTTCGTTAAAACCGATTTTTTTAGCCTTAATTTTTAGAAAAGTGCTAAGATTATTTTTTGTAATAGGATGTCGGATCTAGGTAGGGATAAAAAAAACATAAATTCCTGAAAAATTAAAAGTTAGATACTTGCAGGATTCAAATCTTCTTATTAACTTTGCACCTCGGTTGGGGTGTTACGTCCTGGCCGATGAATGTTACGTTATTTGCTTCCAACTTACTAACAGACATTTAACAAAATTAAATTCAAAACAAAATGGCAAAAGAAGTCAGTGCGTTAGTAAAATTACAAGTTAAGGGCGGAGCTGCGAATCCTTCACCTCCAGTAGGACCTGCATTAGGTGCTAAAGGTGTGAATATCATGGATTTCTGTAAGCAGTTTAACGCTCGTACGCAAGACAAACCAGGTCAAGTATTACCTGTTGTCATTACAGTTTACGCTGATAAATCATTCGATTTTATCATCAAGACTCCACCGGTAGCAGTTCAGTTGAAAGACGCTGCTAAATTAAAAAGTGGATCTGGCGAGCCTAACCGTAAAAAAGTTGCGGCTATCACTTGGGAACAAGTTGAGACAATCGCTAAAGATAAAATGCCTGATTTAAATGCATTTACTGTAGAGGCTGCTATGAGAATGGTGGCTGGTACAGCACGTAGTATGGGTATTACTGTATCAGGTAATGCTCCTTGGAACAATTAATTAAGAAATCAATTTAAGAAAAGTGGCTAGATTAACAAAAAATCAAAAAGCGGCACTATCCAAAATTGAAGCTGGTAAAGCATACTCTTTGAAAGAAGCTTCGGCTTTAGTTAAAGAAATCTCATTGACCAAATTTGATGCTTCTGTGGATATCGACGTTCGTTTGGGCGTAGATCCTCGTAAAGCAAATCAAATGGTTCGTGGTATTGCAACATTACCTCACGGTACTGGTAAAACTGTTCGTGTTTTAGTTTTGTGTACTCCTGATAAGGAAGAAGAAGCTAAAGCGGCAGGTGCAGACTACGTAGGTTTAGATGATTACATCAGCAAAATTGAAGGTGGTTGGACTGACGTTGATATCATTATTACTATGCCTAGTGTTATGGCTAAAGTTGGTAAATTGGGTCGTATTTTAGGTCCAAGAAACTTGATGCCTAACCCTAAAACTGGTACAGTTACAACAGAAGTTGGTAAAGCTGTAACAGATGTAAAAGGTGGTAAGATCGATTTCAAAGTTGACAAAACCGGTATCATCCATACTTCTATTGGTAAAGCGTCGTTCGATGCAGATAAGATATATGATAACGCACTAGAGGTATTACAAACTCTAGCTCGTTTGAAACCATCTGCAGCTAAAGGAACTTACTTTAAGAGTATTCACATTTCCTCAACTATGAGTCCTGGTATTCATATTGAGACTAAATCAGTAGCAGGTATTTAATCATGAGAAAAGAAGAAAAACAAGAAATTGTTCTAGCTTTGGCCGAACAGATTAAATCTTACGGTAACTTTTACATTACCGATACTGCTGATTTAACAGTTGAAAAAATAAATGGCATCCGTCGCAAATGTTTCGAGCAAGGTATCGAAATTAAAGCGGTAAAAAACACGTTGATCAAAAAAGCATTGATCGAAGCTGGTGTTGACGAAGAAGATATTTTTGGAACACTAAAAGGTGCTTCTACAATGTTATTTTCTGAAGTTGCAAATGCACCTGCAAAATTGATCAAAGAGCTTCGCAAAGCTGGTGATAAACCAGTATTGAAAGCTGCTTACATTGAGCAAACCGCATTCGTTGGAGATAATCAATTAACTGCATTAGTTAATCTTAAATCTAAAAACGAACTTATCGCTGATGTTATCGCTGCATTGCAGTCACCTGCGAAAAATGTTATTTCAGCTCTTCAATCTGGAGGAAATACTGTTGCTGGCTTAGTAAAGGCTTTAGAAGAAAGAGGTTAACGAATCCTCTAGAACAGAAACATTCGTTACAATTTAATTAACAATTTTTATAAAGTACATTCAAAAATTCAAAATAAAATGGCAGATTTAAAACAACTTGCTGAACAGTTAGTTAACTTAACAGTAAAAGAAGTTAAAGAATTAGCTGATATCTTAAAAGACGAGTATGGCATCGAGCCTGCTGCTGCTGCTGTTGCTGTAGCTGCTGCTCCAGCTGAAGGTGGTGCTGCTGCTGCAGAAGAGAAAACTTCATTTGACGTTATCTTGAAAGAAGCTGGTGGTCAAAAATTAGCTGTAGTTAAATTGGTTAAAGATTTAGCTGGATTAGGCTTGAAAGAAGCTAAAGATTTAGTTGACGGTGCACCTAAAGAATTAAAAGCTGGTGTATCTAAAGACGAAGCAGAAGCTTTGAAAAAACAATTAGAAGAAGCTGGTGCTGTTGTTGAGATTAAATAATCTCAACTAATTAGCCCGAAAAGGTTTAGACTCTGACGATTTTTCGTCAGAGTCTATTCCTATTTATATCAATACGCCACTATGCTGTGTATATGCTGGGCACAGTGGAAAGGTGGTTTACAGCATAAGTGTAAGCGCAGTTTTTTTAAAACTAAAATTCATATTCCCTTGGCAAACAATAATATTCAACAAGAAAGAATAAACTTTGCGACAAGTAAGAAAGTATTGGAATATCCAGATTTCTTAGATGTGCAATTGGAATCTTTCAAGGAGTTTTTTCAATTAGAAACTACTTCTGACAACCGCCATCAGGAAGGGCTGTTCAAGGTATTCTCGGAAAACTTCCCTATTTCTGATTCAAGAAACATTTTTGTGCTAGAGTTTTTGGATTATTTCATTGATCCACCACGTTATGATATCCAAGAGTGTATCGAGCGCGGCTTGACTTATAGCGTTCCTTTAAAGGCTAAGTTAAAGTTATCTTGTAATGATGAAGAACACGAAGATTTCGAAACTATTGTTCAGGATGTATATTTAGGGACTATCCCTTATATGACTCCTAAAGGTACTTTCGTGGTAAATGGTGCAGAGCGTGTCATCGTATCGCAATTACACCGTTCACCAGGCGTTTTCTTTGGTCAAAGTAGACACACAAATGGTACTAAACTTTATTCTGCAAGGGTAATTCCTTTCAAAGGATCTTGGATCGAATTTGCAACTGACGTAAATAACGTCATGTATGCGTACATCGACCGTAAAAAGAAATTCCCAGTTACGACCTTATTGCGTGCTATCGGTTACGATTCGGATAAAGATATCTTAGAATTGTTCGATTTAGCGGATGAAGTAAAAGTTAGTAAATCTGGTCTTAAAAAATATGTTGGTCGTCGTCTTGCGGCTAGGGTATTGAAAAAATGGGTAGAAGATTTCGTGGATGAGGATACAGGTGAAGTTGTATCTATCGACCGTAACGAAATTATCCTTGAGCGTGAAACTGTTCTAGAAGAAGATCACATTGATTTGATTATCGAAGCTGGCGTTAAGTCTATTATCTTAGCGAAAGATGATGAATCAAACAATGCGGACTATTCTATTATATATAACACTTTACAAAAAGATACGTCCAACTCAGAAAAAGAAGCGGTAGAACATATCTATCGTCAATTGCGTAACGCTGAACCACCAGATGAGGAAACTGCTCGTGGTATCATCGATCGTTTATTCTTCTCTGACAAACGTTACGATTTAGGTGATGTAGGTCGTTACCGTATCAATCGTAAGTTGAAGTTGGGAACTCCGGATGATACGAAAGTATTAACCCGCGAGGATATCATTGCGATTGTGAAGTATTTGATCAATTTGATCAACTCTAAAGCTGAAGTAGATGATATTGACCACTTGTCAAACCGTCGTGTACGTACTGTAGGTGAACAATTATATGCTCAATTTGGTGTAGGTCTATCTCGTATGGCCCGTACAATCCGTGAGCGTATGAACATTCGTGATAATGAGGTGTTTACGCCGACCGATTTGATTAATGCTCGTACACTTTCGTCCGTAATCAATTCGTTCTTTGGTACAAACCAGTTGTCTCAGTTCATGGACCAAACTAACCCTCTTGCTGAAATTACGCACAAGCGTCGTTTGTCAGCTTTAGGTCCAGGTGGTCTTTCCCGTGAGCGTGCAGGTTTCGAGGTTCGTGACGTTCACTATACACACTACGGTCGTCTTTGTACAATTGAAACTCCTGAGGGTCCAAACATCGGTTTGATCTCCTCATTGGCTGTACATGCGAAAATTAACCACTTAGGATTTATCGAGACTCCTTACCGTAAGGTAAAAGGTGGGGTTGTTGTGGTTGACGAGCCAGTAGTATATTTATCTGCTGAGGATGAAGATGGTAAAACAATCGCACAAGCGAATGCTTTGTATGATGACAAAGGTAATTTCGAAGATGCGAAAGTGAAAGCCAGATATGAGGGTGACTTCCCAATTATCGAGCCTAATATGCTTGATTATATGGACGTTGCTCCAAACCAAATTACATCTATTGCGGCTTCATTAATTCCTTTCTTGGAACATGATGATGCCAACCGTGCATTGATGGGATCGAACATGCAACGTCAGGCCGTGCCTGTATTGCGTCCACAAGCTCCTATCGTAGGTACTGGTCTTGAAGGTCGTGTAGCGAAAGATTCACGTACATTGATCAATGCGGAAGGTCATGGTGTAGTAGAATATGTAGATGCTGATGAAATCAAAATCCGTTACGACAGAAACGACGATGATCGTCTTGTATCATTCGATGATGATGTCAAAACGTATAAATTGATCAAATTCAAGAAAACCAACCAAAATACATGTATGAACTTGAAACCTATCGTTAAGAAAGGTCAACGAGTTGAACCAGGACAGGTATTATGTGAAGGTTATGCAACTGAAAATGGTGAATTGGCATTAGGTCGTAACTTGAAAGTAGCATTCATGCCTTGGCAAGGATATAACTTTGAGGATGCGATCGTAATTTCTGAGCGTGTAGCGAAAGAAGACTGGTTTACTTCTCTTCACATTGAAGAATTCGAACTTGAAGTTCGTGATACAAAACGTGGTGAAGAAGAGTTAACAGCTGATATTCCTAACGTATCTGAAGAAGCGACAAAAGACTTAGACGAAAACGGTATTATCCGTATCGGTGCTGAAGTTGGTGGTGGTGATATCTTAATTGGTAAAATCACACCTAAAGGTGAGTCAGATCCTTCTCCAGAAGAGAAATTATTACGTGCAATCTTTGGTGACAAAGCTGGTGACGTGAAAGATGCTTCATTGAAAACTCCACCATCATTAAAAGGTGTTGTTATTGATACGAAGTTATTCTCGCGTGCGAAGAAAATGTCTAAAGAGGTTGAACGTAAAACTTTAGAGAAACTAGAGGTTGCTCACGATAGAGCAGTTAAATCATTGAAAGATCGTTTGGTTGAAAAATTATTCACTGTCGTGAATGGTAAAACAAGCCAAGGGGTATACAATGTCTATAAAGAGTTGTTGGTTGCTAAGGGAGCTAAGTTTACGCAAAAAATCCTGGCTGAATTAGATTACAACAACATCAACCCAATGGGATGGACAACTGACGAAGATAAAAACGAGTTGATCAAAATGGCTCTTCATAATTACAATATCAAGATTAATGAAGAGTTAGGTTCATTCAAACGTGATAAATTCGCAGTATCTGTCGGTGATGAACTTCCATCAGGAATTGTGCAGATGGCTAAAGTTTACGTTGCTAAAAAACGTAAGTTGAAAGTAGGGGATAAGATGGCCGGTCGTCACGGTAACAAAGGTATCGTTGCACGTATCGTACGTGATGAGGATATGCCATTCTTAGAAGATGGAACACCAGTTGATATCGTGTTGAACCCACTAGGGGTACCTTCACGGATGAACTTGGGACAGATCTACGAAACCGTATTGGGTTGGGCAGGTCAAAAATTGGGTGTGAAATTTGCTACACCTATCTTTGATGGTGCTGAAATGGATCAAGTACAAGATTGGGTTGCGAAAGCTGGCCTACCAAAATCTGGACGTACATACTTGTACAACGGATTGACAGGTGACCGTTTCGATCAACCGACGACAGTGGGTGTAATCTACATGTTGAAATTAGGTCACATGGTTGATGATAAAATGCACGCACGTTCAATCGGTCCGTACTCATTGATCACACAACAACCTCTGGGTGGTAAAGCGCAATTCGGTGGTCAACGTTTCGGTGAGATGGAGGTTTGGGCATTGGAAGCATTCGGTGCGTCTAACATCCTTCAAGAAATCTTGACTGTGAAATCGGATGACGTGGTTGGTCGTGCCAAAACTTACGAGGCAATCGTAAAAGGTAACAACCTTCCGACACCATCGGTACCAGAATCGTTCAACGTATTGGTACACGAGTTACGTGGATTGGGTCTAGATATCACATTGGATTAATTAAGCAAATAGGGCTTTGAAGGGCTCAGTCCTTCAAAGCTTCTTTATAAAGCTTTAACTTTTGAATAAGTATGTCTTACAAAAAAGATAATAAAATTAAAAGCAACTTCACTTCGATTACGATCAGCTTGGCTTCTCCAGAAACTATTTTGGAACGCTCAAGTGGTGAAGTTACAAAACCGGAAACGATTAACTATCGTACCTACAAACCAGAACGTGACGGTTTATTCTGTGAGCGCATTTTTGGTCCTGTGAAGGACTACGAATGTCACTGTGGTAAATACAAACGTATCCGTTATAAAGGTATCGTATGTGACCGTTGTGGTGTTGAAGTAACTGAGAAAAAAGTACGTCGTGAGCGTATGGGACACATCAATTTGGTTGTTCCTGTTGCACACATCTGGTACTTCCGTTCTCTTCCTAATAAAATTGGTTATTTATTGGGACTTCCTACCAAGAAATTGGATATGATCATTTACTACGAACGTTATGTGGTTATCCAAGCTGGTATTAAAGAAGAAGATGGTATCAACTTTATGGACTTCTTGACTGAAGAAGAATATTTAGATATTTTAGATACCTTACCAAAAGAAAATCAATATTTAGACGATAACGATCCTCAAAAATTCGTTGCCAAGATGGGTGCTGAGGCGTTAGAAGATTTGTTGAAACGTATTGATTTGGATCAATTGTCATACGATTTACGTCACCAAGCTGCTAACGAAACTTCTCAACAACGTAAAAATGAAGCGTTAAAACGCCTTCATGTGGTTGAGGCTTTCCGTAGTTCACGTGAAAATATCGAGAATCGTCCAGAATGGATGATTGTGAAAATCGTTCCAATCATTCCACCTGAATTACGTCCTTTAGTGCCTTTGGATGGTGGTCGTTTTGCGACTTCGGATTTGAATGACTTATATCGTCGTGTGATTATCCGTAACAACCGTCTAAAACGTTTGATCGAAATCAAGGCTCCTGAAGTAATCTTACGTAACGAAAAACGTATGCTTCAAGAAGCGGTAGACTCTTTGTTTGACAACTCACGTAAAGTGAACGCTGTTAAGACAGAAGGTAACCGTGCATTGAAGTCTTTATCTGATATTTTGAAAGGTAAACAAGGTCGTTTCCGTCAAAACTTGTTAGGTAAGCGTGTGGATTATTCGGCTCGTTCGGTAATTGTTGTAGGTCCTCACTTGAAATTACACGAGTGTGGTCTTCCTAAAGATATGGCTGCAGAACTTTACAAACCGTTTATCATTCGTAAGATGATCGAGCGTGGTATTGTAAAAACAGTAAAATCAGCTAAAAAAATCGTTGATCGTAAAGATCCTGTGGTATGGGATATCCTTGAAAATGTATTGAAAGGTCACCCTGTATTGCTAAACCGTGCACCTACGCTTCACCGTTTGGGTATTCAGGCTTTCCAACCTACATTAGTAGAGGGTAAAGCTATTCAATTACACCCATTAGTGTGTACAGCGTTCAACGCCGATTTTGACGGTGACCAGATGGCAGTCCACTTACCGCTTGGTAATGCTGCAGTTTTGGAAGCCCAAATCTTAATGTTAGGTGCGCACAATATCTTAAACCCTGCGAATGGTTCTCCAATCACAGTGCCATCTCAAGACATGGTATTGGGTCTTTACTATATTACTAAAGGCCGTAGAACTGCTGGCGATCACATCGTAAGAGGTCAAGATATGACTTTCTATTCGGCTGAAGAGGTTATCATCGCTTTAAATGAGAAGCAAATTGACCTTCACGCTTGGATTAAAGTAAAAACAAAAGTTAGACAAAAAGATGGTAGCATCGTTGATACCTTATTAGAAACAACTGTAGGTCGTGTGATCTTCAACCAAGTTGTTCCTGACGAAATGGGATTTGTCAATGAATTGCTTACGAAAAAATCTTTGCGTAATATCATCGGTGAAATTGTGAAGACTACGGGTATGGCCCGTGCAGCACAGTTCTTGGATGATATGAAAGAATTGGGATATCAAACGGCCTTCAAAGGTGGTCTTTCGTTCAACTTGGAAGATTTGAACATTCCTGCTGCGAAAGCTGAATTGATTCAACAAGCAACTAACGAGGTTGAAGAAGTAATGAATAACTATAACATGGGTTTCATTACAAACAACGAACGTTACAACCAAATCATCGATATCTGGACGCGTATCAACAACAGATTGACGGCACACGTTATGGATATTCTTTCGAATGATAACCAAGGATTCAACTCAGTTTACATGATGTTGGATTCTGGAGCCCGTGGTTCGAAAGAGCAGATCCGTCAGTTATGTGGTATGCGTGGTTTGATGGCGAAACCTCAAAAATCAGGTACTTCTGGTGGTGAGATTATCGAAAACCCGATCTTGTCAAACTTTAAAGAAGGTTTGTCCGTATTGGAGTACTTTATCTCTACCCACGGTGCGCGTAAAGGTCTTGCCGATACAGCATTGAAAACAGCGGATGCGGGTTACTTGACACGTCGTTTACATGACGTAGCGCAAGATATGATCGTTGTGGAACAAGATTGTGGTGGTTTACGTGGTATTTATACAACAGCATTGAAAGATAATGATGATGTTGTTGAACCATTGTTCGATCGTATTTTGGGTCGTACACCATTGCATGATGTTCTTCATCCGGATACTGACGAATTGATCGTTTCTGCAAATGAAGATATCACTGAGGAAATTGCCGAAACTATCGAAAAAGCAGGTATCGAAGGAATTGAGATTCGTACGGTATTAACTTGTGAGTCTAAGCGTGGTGTTTGTGCTTGTTGTTACGGACGTAACTTGGCGTCAGGTAAGCGTGTTCAGTTAGGTGAAGCTGTGGGTGTTATCGCCGCTCAATCAATTGGTGAGCCAGGTACACAGTTGACACTTCGTACATTCCACGTGGGTGGTACGGCATCGAACATTGCTGCTGATTCAAGTATCATTTCTAAATACGATGGTAAAATCGAATTTGAAAACGTACGTACTGTTTCTCAAACAAACGATAATGGCACACATCAGGTAGTCTTAGGACGTTCTGGTGAGGTTAAGATCATTGATGCACATAATAAAATCGTATTCCAACAAAATATCCCTTATGGTTCACAGTTGTTCGTTGAGGATGGCGGTACAGTAGCTAAAGGCGATAAATTGGTCGAATGGGATCCATATAATGCAGTAATTATTTCTGAATTTGCTGGTAAAGTTGAATTTGACGCAATTATCGAAGGTGTTACCTTCCGTGAAGAGTCAGATGAGCAAACTGGTCACAAAGAGAAGGTAATTATTGAAACACGTGATAAAACGAAAAACCCATCCATCAAGATTCTTGATAAATCGGGAGAGGTTATTCGTACCTACAATATCCCGGTAGGCGCCCACGTTGCAGTTGCTAATGGTGTAACAGTGAAAGAAGGTGGTATCCTCGTTAAAATCCCTCGTTCTACAGGTAAAACGCGAGATATCACAGGTGGTCTACCACGTGTAACGGAGTTATTCGAAGCACGTAACCCTTCTAACCCTGCTGTAGTAACAGAAATCGACGGTGTGGTAACATTGGGTGGTGTGAAACGTGGTAACCGTGAGATGTCTATCGAGTCTCGTGATGGTCAAATCAAGAAATACTTGGTACCTCTTTCTAAACATATCCTTGTTCAGGATAATGACTTTGTGAAAGCTGGTATGCCATTATCAGATGGTTCGATCTCTCCTGCGGATATCTTGTCGATCAAAGGTCCATCAGCAGTGCAACATTACATTGTGAATGGTATCCAAGAGGTATACCGTCTGCAAGGTGTGAAGATCAACGATAAACACTTCGAGACGATCGTTCACCAAATGATGCAAAAAGTTAACATCGAAGATCCAGGAGATACTCGTTTCTTAGAAAAAGAAGCCGTTAACAAATGGGATTTCATGGAAGAAAATGATTCTTTGTTTGACAAGAAAGTTGTTGTTGATGCAGGGGACTCTAATAATTTACGTCCGGGACAAATTGTTTCTTTACGTAAGTTGAGAGAAGAGAACTCTAGTCTGAAACGTCGTGACTTAAAACTTGTTGAAGTTCGTGAAGCAATTCCGGCTACTTCAAGTCCATTGTTGCAAGGTATTACCAGAGCTTCATTGGGTACGAAATCGTTCATCTCTGCTGCCTCTTTCCAAGAGACTACAAAAGTGTTGAACGAGGCTGCTATCGCAGGTAAACGTGATAACTTATTAGGTTTGAAAGAAAACGTAATTGTTGGTCACTTGATCCCTTCTGGTACAGGTATCCGTCAATACAGCAATTTAATCGTGGGCTCTCGCGAGGAGTACGATCAATTGTTGGCTTCGAAAGAAGAAGATTAATCGTTACTCGATTATTTTATATAGGAAGGTCCAGACATTCGTCTGGACCTTTTTTGTTTCGATAACGACCTTATATGATATTGAAGAAGGTCGTAAAATATATTTAGCTTGCTTTTTTAGCGGTGAAATTGCTTGTTAAGGAAGGGGGCGAACTGAAATTTATAGCAAGCAGCTTGGCCGTTTAATTGGTTAATTTTACCTGATAGGACGGTTTAAAGCATAGCTATCTTAAATGAATCGTTCAATGTTACAGTTAGTTAACTTTAATATTAAAAAATAATAAACAAAAGGCTTGGAAGTTTGTTAGTAAACTCCCTATCTTTGCACCACTCCGCAAGGGAGGGACGGTTACTTCGAGAGAAGGAGCCATGAAAAAAGAAGGGTTTAAGAGAAGTCTGGCAGGATTTAAAATCCCGCTCAGTTTATTTTAAACGCGGAAATCGAAAAAAGGGAAAAGAAAAAAAACTTCAAAAAGTTTTTGGAAGTTCAGAAAAGATTTCTACCTTTGCAGTCCCAACGGAAACGAAGGGAAAAACAAAACGATAAAGAGGGGCGCAATGCCTATCGGAATAAAGCGGATACGGAAGTTGAAGCGAGAAAAGTTCTTTAAGAAAACACAATCATGTAAGCGTGACGAGTAGACAAACGAAAGTCATGAACAAATTCAA